>JBLIJY010000143.1:0-6343 GCA_047636095.1 Hydrogenophaga sp.
ATTGTTCGGAAATCCACTTCTCGTCGTCGTACATTGGCCCCTGCCCTCAGGGCTTATTGTTGGTCGATTATTCAGATGTAGCTGAAAGATGTGGGTAATGACAAGGCCTAAAGGCCGGAGCTTGCCGCTCAAAATGGGTCACAAATAAGGCGCCCGTCTGGCGGCAAACCGACCCCAAGGGGGTACGCTGTGCGCCCAGACGACCACGCATCTCTCGCAGGGTCTTCTTGCCTGCACCCGCGCGTCAGATCAGCTGGGCGATCGCTTGCACATCTTCGGCGAACATCTGACCGCGCTCGGACAGTATCAGCCGCCCGTCGCGCCCGCGCAGCAGGGTGATGGGCAGCCCCTTGGGCTTGGGGAAGGCTTTGCGCCATTCGGAGCTGGTCCAGGCGGCCGGAAAGCTGTAGCCCTTTTGGGCCAGGTAGGCCTGCGCGTCCGACGCCTTCTTGTCCACCGACAAAGCCACCATCTGCAGGCCGCGCCCGCGCTGCGACAACCAGAGCTTTTCCATGCTGGGGCTTTGCAGCGCACAGAATGGGCAGGTGCTCGACCACCAGTACACCAGCAACGGCTTGGCGGCGCTGGCGGTGGGCTCGTACACGCTGCCGTCCAGCAGCTCGATCCGGGGCAGATACAGCTTGTCGCCCACCGCTGGCATGGGTGGCGCCCGGGACTCCTCGGCAGCTGCCGACACCGGCTGGGCCAGCGCTGCGGGCAATGCGCTGGCCCAGCCAGTGGCCCCAGTGGCCTGCAGCCAGCGGCGCCGAGACCAGCACGACGCGGCAGGCGGCGGCTGTTCAAGGGATTCAGAGCAAGGGTGTGAACGCATGGCGGTATTCAGGGCGAAAAAGGGGGGGACGTTTGAGACAACCGGCGCCTGTCCATCCACTGCCGAGCGGGGGATGGCATGCAAGCGTTGCGGGCTGGAAGTATCGCGCGTTTGGCGCACTCGACCGATCACGCAGCTTCTCGCACACACCCTGGCCTGTCCTCAGAAATCAAGCCGACCCCATGCGTCACAATTCGCACATTTCCATCCAACCCTGGCGCCTCGCGCGGCGCCTGGGCGCCCCACCTCCCTCCTTCCTGATGCAAAACGGAACCCTTCTCGCCGCTGTGGACCTCGGCTCCAACAGCTTTCGTCTGGAAATTGGCCGCTACCAAGGGGGCCACATTGAGCGCATCGAATACCTCAAGGAGACGGTGCGCCAGGGCGCGGGCATGGACGAGAACAAGCTGCTCTCGCCCGCCGCCATGCAGCGCGGCTGGAACTGCCTGGCGCGGTTTGCCGAGCGGCTGCATGGATTCAACAAAACGCAGGTGCGCGCCGTGGCCACCCAGACCCTGCGCGAAGCCAGGAACCGCGATGAGTTCCTGCTGCGCGCGCAAAGCATTCTGGGCTTCCCCATTGAGGTGATTGCTGGCCAGGAGGAAGCGCGCCTGATCTACCAGGGCGTCTCGCACCTGCTGCCGCAGTCCGACGAAAAGCGGCTGGTGGTGGATATCGGGGGGCGCTCCACCGAGATGATCCTCGGCCAGGCCTATCTGGCCAGTGTGATGGAGTCGTACCGGTTGGGCAGCGTGGCCTGGACGGGCAAATACTTTGCACGTGGCGACTTCAGCGCTGCTGCGTTCAAGACCGCCGGGATCGCCGCCAAGGCGGTGCTGGACCAGGCGCTGGACCGGTTTCCACCCTCGGATTGGTCGGTGGCCTACGGTTCATCGGGCACGGTGGGCGCGGTGGCCGACATCCTGAGCGCCAACGGCTGGGCCACGGGCGTGATCACGCGCTCGGGTCTGGACTGGCTGGTCGATCGCCTGGTGAAGGCGCGCCACATCGATCTGCTGCGGCTCGACGGCCTGAAAGACGATCGCCGACCGGTGCTGGGCGGCGGCGTGGCGGTGCTGCACGCCATCTTTGATCTGTTCGATATCCAGCAAATGTTGCCGGCGCAGGGCGCGCTGCGTCAGGGCGCACTGTATGACCTGATCGAACGCGAGACCGAGGGCGGCGATGTGCGTGAGCGCACGGTGCGTTGGCTGGCCAGCCGGTTTTCGACCGATGAGGCGCAAGCTCAGCGGGTGAGCACCGTGGCCACCACCCTGTTCTCACAGGTCGCAGCGATCGACCCGCTCAACGAGCGCTCTTCCCAAAAACTGGCTTGGGCTGCGCGCTTGCACGAGATCGGCACCCACATCTCGCACGAACGCTCCTACCACCATGGCGCCTACATTCTGAGCAACGTCGATGCGCCGGGCTTCTCCATTTACGAATTGCAGCGCATGAGTGAACTCGTGCTGGGCCAGCGTGGCAAGCTCAAAAAACTGGAAGCCTCGCTGGGTGACGAGCTGTTTGCCAAACAGCTGCTGTGTTTGAGGTTGGCGGTGCTGCTGTGCCACGCGCGTCAGATGCCGGAATACGAATCGGTGCACCTGAGTTACAAATCGGGGATCTTCAAACTCATCACCGCGTCAGGTTGGGCGAGGCGATATCCGCAGTCGGCCTGGCTGATTGGCGAGGAGGTGCTGGCTTGGCAAAAAACTGCCTGGAAATTGGGTGCCGATATCCATTAAGGCTGCGCGATGTCATCAAAATGTCAGACTACTGCTGTCTCTTTATAAACGGTGTATACGGTTCAAAATCTTCAGCCAATTAACACACTGGAGTTTCACCATGAATGCTGAAAAATCGAAGACCACCGCCAAAAAAACCAAGGTGATCCGCGACAGCTTCACCATTCCCAAAACCGAATACGCGGCAATCGATAAACTCAAAAACCGGGCGGTCGGGCTGGGCACATCGGTCAAAAAGAGCGAGTTGCTGCGTGCGGGCCTGATGGCGCTGCAGGCCTTGAGCGATGCGGCCTACAAGCGCGCGCTGGCGGTGGTCCCTGCGCTCAAGACCGGTCGGCCCCCGGCCGAGGTGAAGCCGGCTCCACCGCCAGTTCCACGCCCTGCCCGACCAGCAATCAAAAAGGCCACGGGCGCCCAGCCAGCGACCAAGAAAACCGCGAGCCGTGCAGCGAAAACGCAGCCAGATGTCAAGGCGCGTCGCACTGCGACACCGCGCAAGGCCAGCACATCGGCCGTGGGCGGCGAAGCACCAGCCAAAGTTTGAGGCAGGCTACTACTGCAACTCGGGCGTCTGCACAGTGAGCAGCACCGTCTGCGCGACCCCATCGCGCTCGCGCTGGTGCAGCCACCAGACAGCGCCCTTCTTCACCGGGCACGTGTCTTCTGCCAAGCCCAGCAACTTGGCGATCACCTGCCCCAGCGTGGGCTGGTGCCCCACCACCAGCACCGGGGCCTTGGCATGGGGCCAATGCACCAAGTCCAGTAACGCCAGCGGATCGGCCCCCGGCGCCAGTTCATCTCGCAGCTTGAACTTGCGGTCCAGCGCGAGCACGGTCTGCTCGGTACGCCGCGCAGGGCTGGCGAGGATGCGGGTGCCGTTAGGCAGTTGCCGGTCCAGCCAGGCGGCCATGCGAGCCGCGTGTTTTTCGCCACGTGCGGTGAGCGCGCGCACCAAGTCCTGGGCGTCACCCTGGCGCCCTGCCAAAGGATCTGGATGCTCCTGGGCTTCGGCGTGGCGCCAAAGGATGAGGTTCATGGCGCTTAACCTTTGCTGCCGTAGCGGGTCATGAGCGTGGCCTGCGCCGACTCGCCTCGGCTCGTCTTGCGGCCCACAAGATCGGTGGCACGCAAATAGCGACCATCGGGCTGTAGCAGCCAGGCGTCGCGCGTATCGGCCAAGTAGGCATTCAGGCACTCCTCCACCACCCGATGCCGCAGGGCCGGATCGGTCACCGGCCAGGCGAGCTCAACACGGCGCAGCATGTTGCGGTTCATCCAGTCGGCACTGGAAAGCCACACCTCCTCCGCGCCATGGATACGAAAACAGAACACCCGAGGATGCTCCAGCAAGCGCCCAATCACCGAACGCACCCGCACGTTGTCGGTCATGCCCGGTACCTGGGCCGGCAAAATGCACGCGCCGCGCACGATCAGATCGATCTTCACACCCTGCTGCGAGGCGTGTGCCAGGGCCCGCGCCAACGGCTCATCGGTCAGCGCGTTCATCTTCAAGATGATGCGAGCTTCCTGCCCGGCCTTGGCCGCCTGCGCCGCCGCGTCCACCTTCTCCAGCATCGCCTTGTGCAGCTGAAACGGCGCGAGTAACACCTTGTTCAGCTTGGGCAGGCGGTTCTGGCTGGCCAGATGCAGGAACACCTGTTCCAGGTCGGCGGTCAGGGCGTCGTCGGCGGTGAGGTAGCTCAGGTCGGTGTAGAGCCGGGCCGTGTTGGCGTTGTAGTTGCCAGTGGAGAGGTGGGCGTAGCGGCGCAACTGGCCGTCTTCGCGCCGGGTGATCAGCAGCATCTTGGCGTGGGTTTTGAGTCCGACCACACCGTAGACCACCTGCGCCCCCACCGACTCCAGCCGCTCGGCGTAACTGATGTTGGCCTCTTCGTCGAAGCGGGCCTTGAGCTCCACCACCGCTGTGACTTCCTTGCCCCGGCGCACCGCCTCGCGCAACAGCTCCATCAGCTCGGACTTGGCACCTGCGCGGTAAATCGTTTGCTTGATCACCAGCACATCGGGATCGGATACGGCCTCTCGCAACAGCGCCAGCACGGCGTCGAAACTCTCAAAGGGCTGGTGGATCAACACATCGCCCTGCTGTAGGCGATCGAAAAACGACTGCCCTGGTGTGAGCTGGGCCGGCCAGCCAGCCAGATAGCGTTCGAATCGCAGCGCAGGTGCATCGACCTGATCGATCAACTGGTTGAGCCTGACCAAGTTCACTGGACCAGGCACGCGGTAAAGCGCGTCCTCGGGCAGGTCGAATTGGGCCAAAAGGAAGTTGGATAGATGCTCGGAGCAACCCGCCGATACCTCCAGCCGAAGCGCTTCGCCGAAGTGGCGTTGTTGCAACCCCTGGCGCAAGGCAGTGCGCAGGTTCTTTACGTCTTCTTCATCCAGCGCCAGATCGGAATGGCGGGTGACGCGGAACTGCGAAAATTCGGTGACCTGGCGGCCGGGGAACAGATCAGGAAGGTGGGAGCGAATCAGGCTGGAAATAGAGACGAAATGGGCCTGCTTGGAGCCTTTGATGGACGGCATGCAGAAGAAGCGCGGCAAGACGCGCGGTACCTTCACGATGGCGATTTCGTTCTCACGGCCAAACGCATCTTTGCCAGTGAGCCGCACAATGAAATTGAGCGACTTGTTGGCCACCTGAGGAAACGGGTGCGAGGGGTCCAGCCCCACCGGCATCAGCAGTGGCTGCACCTCGCGGTGAAAGAACGCCTTGACCCAGCGGCGCTGGCGTTGGTTGCGTTCACCGTGCGCCACGATTTTGATGCCCTTTTTTTCCAACAGCGGCAGCAGTTCGTCGTTGTAGATCGCGTACTGCTGCTTCACCAGTGCGTGCACCGCAGCCGAGATCGCGGCGTATCCAGGAGCGGTGTACGGTCCACGTTGCTCGTTGGTCTTGTGAGCGCTGAGTTGCGGCGCCATGCGCACCTCAAAAAACTCATCCAGATTGCTGGAAACAATGCCCAGGTAGCGCAGCCGCTCAAGCAGCGGTACTTCAGGACGGCGTGCCCAGTCCATCACCCGCTCATTGAAAGCGAGGATGCTGCGGTCGCGGTCGAGGAAATTCAAGCGGCTGGTGACGTTGTGGTGAAGGGCGTTGTCGCTCATGGTACCTGTCTGAAGACAACCCCGACGTTCGTGCTGCCCGTCGCTCTTAGGGTTGGTCTTTGTGACGATTATTCAGCGAAAGAATGACATTTTTGTGACAGTTTGACCCACTTGACTCGGTTTTCCCACTGGCAAGGGGCGGGCATCAAAACCCGGCTGCAGCGACCGCCCGCAGGGCTTGGTGCTCACCGTGGGCTGACCAAGCTGGATCGTGACAGCGAACGCAAGGAAAGCGCCGAAAACCTGATGAGACGCGTTAACCAAGTCAGCCTGTGACCAGCGACGCAGGAGCCTGAGAGAATACGGCGCTGTGACGCCCCCCAAGAACAGCCCCGCGCTCCATCTGCAATGCCACCCGGCCGCACCGGCCGGTGCAACCTTGGGTCTGACGGTGGCGGTGAGTGTGACCCCCACGGGGTTGCAGCTCGTCTATAGGGTCGCAGGCAGCTGCGCGGCGCTGCGTATTCCACCCGCCACGCAGCCTGGCCCGGCCGATGGCCTGTGGCGCCACACGTGCATGGAAGCCTTCGTGGCGGTCGAAGGGGATGCGGCGTACCGCGAATTCAACTTCTCGCCCTCGGGCCAATGGGCCATCTACAGCTTTGCTGGCGAACGCGTCCGGACCTTTCTCGACGTT
>JBLIJY010000144.1:0-6300 GCA_047636095.1 Hydrogenophaga sp.
CGCAACCTGGTGCGTGGCCTGTACGAGCGCGCGGCGATTTTTGTGAAGCGGGTCGGCGGCATATTGCTGGCGCTGATGATCCTGCTGTGGTTCCTCTCCTCGTACCCCGGCGCGCCCGAGGGCGCCACCGGTCCATCAATCCAATACAGCTTCGCGGGCACCATCGGCCACTGGCTGGAACCGCTGGTGGCACCGATCGGCTTCAACTGGCAGATCGCCATCGCCCTGGTGCCCGGCATGGCGGCGCGCGAGGTGGCGGTGGGCGCTTTGGGCACGGTTTACGCGCTCTCGGCCACAGGCGGCGACACCGAGGCGCAGCTCGGCGGCCTGATCGCCCAGAGCTGGTCACTCGCCACCGCGCTCTCGCTGCTGGTCTGGTATGTGTTTGCGCCGCAGTGCATCTCCACGCTGGTCGCCGTGAAGCGCGAGACCAACGGCTGGCGCTATCCGCTGTTGATGACCGGCTATCTTTTTGCCCTGGCCTACGCTGCCAGCTTTGTCACCTACCGGGTCGCGCTGGCCCTGGGCGCAGGAGCGTGATGGTGCAAAACCTGTTGATCGTGCTGATCGTGGTGGCTGCGGCTGCCTATGCGGTCTGGACCTGGATGCCTGCGGCCTGGCGCAAGCGCCTGGGCAGTGTGCATCCGTCACTGGCGCGAGCGCTGGTCTGCGGCGCCTGCGATTCTGGCTGCGGCACTTGCGCGAAGACGGCCGCGCCTGCACCAAGCGCGCAGTCGATCCACCGCGTCATCCCGATCGCAGTGGACCGCCGCGCCGAATAGCTCAGGCTTCTGGCCTTATGGCAGGTCTGGAGCGCGGTAAATCAGCACCTTCAGGCTGCGCTCGGGCGCTGCGTCTGCGAACGCGAGGGGGTTCGCCAGCCGCTGCTCGAACACCAACTCGGGCGCTGCCTCGCTCATGCGCTCATGCAGAAACGCGGTGTCCAGCTCGGGCGCGTTGAGGCACAGCATCACGCGGCCGCCGGGGCGCAAAAAATCGGGCAGGCGGCGCATCAGCCGCACGTAGTCCTGGGTCGCGACGAAGCTGCCTTGCTGAAAGCTTGGTGGGTCCACGATGACCAGGTGATACGGCCCGGCGCGGGTGATCTTGCCCCAGGTCTTGAAGAGGTCGTGAGCCAGAAAGCTCGCCCCCGAAAAACCATTGAGCGCGTGGTTGTGCTGCCCCAGAGCGATCGCGCTGGCGCTCATGTCCAGGTTCACCACCTGCTTCGCGCCGCCCTGGAGGGCGGCCACCGAGAAGGCGCAGCTGTAGGCAAACAGGTTGAGCACTTTCTGGCCCGTTGCCTGGTTGCGCACCCAGCGCCGGCCCTCGGCCATGTCAAGAAACAGGCCATGATTCTGACCCTGCAACAGGTGCACCGCATAGCGCGCGCCGTCCTCAAACACGACGTGTGGATCGGGCACCGTGCCCGCCATCAGTCGGGTTTCGGTGCGCTTGCCGTCGCGGCGCTGGAACACCCAGTTCAGTGGCTCGCCCGGCGCGAGCTCTGCCCAGCGCGCAGCCAGCGCGTCGTGCACCTGGGCCAGCTCGTCGTCGCTGATCGGCGCGAAGGCGGTCAGGAGAAAAACCGGTGGGAAGGCGTCCAGCGCCAGGTGTTCACAGCCGGGAAACAGCCCGCCACGCCCGTGGAAAACGCGTTGGGCATCCCCCGGTTTCGCCATCGCGGCGATCGCATTGATCAGCGCCTGCATGGTGCTGGCGGTGCGGCTGGTCATCGCCTGGACACGGGCATCACAGCCGACCGAGCAACAGGTACTCCATCAGCGCCTTTTGTGCGTGCATCCGGTTTTCGGCCTCGTCCCAGACCACGCTTTGCGGCCCGTCGATCACCTCTGCCGTCACTTCCTCGCCGCGGTGGGCGGGCAGGCAATGCATGAAGAGCGCATCGGGCCTGGCAGCAGCCATCATGGCTTCGTCTACGCACCATTGCGAAAATGCGGCGCGGCGCACCTCGTTCTCGGCCTCGAAGCCCATGCTGGTCCACACATCGGTGGTCACCAGATCGGCACCGGCGCAAGCCTCGCGCGGGTTTTTGAAGACCTTGTAGCAACTGCGGTTAGTGATGCCTGCAAGGACCGGGTCGACCTCGTAGCCGCTGGGCGTGCTCACGTGCACGGTGAAGCCCAGCAGCTCGGCTGCCTGCAGCCAGGTGTTGGCCATGTTGTTGCCGTCGCCCACCCAGGCCACCACCTTGCCGCGAATGGCGTCCAGCGGCAGGCCGCTGGCGGCGGGGCGGTATTCGGCCAGTGTGAACAGGTCGGTGAGGATCTGGCAGGGGTGAAATTCGTTGGTCAGGCCGTTGATCACGGGCACCCGCGAGTGCGCGGCAAAGTTTTCCAGCTTGCTCTGCTCGTAGGTGCGGATCATCACCAAGTCGACCATGCGGCTGATCACCTTCGCGCTGTCTTCGATCGGCTCGGAGCGCCCAAGCTGGCTGTCGCCGGTGGTCAGGTGCACCACCGAGCCGCCGAGCTGGTACATGCCCGCTTCAAAGCTCACGCGGGTGCGGGTGCTGGCTTTCTCGAAGATCAGCGCCAGTGTGCGGTCGGGGTCGGCGAAGGGCTGGTGTTTCTCGACCGCCTTGAACTTTTGCTTGATGAAAGTCGCGCGCTGGAACAAATAGCCGTAGGTGTCGGCGCTGAGGTCTTTGAACTGCAGGTAGTGCTGAATGGGCATAGAACGCTCACTCTGCGAGAAACTTGGTGATCAGCGGCAGCAGGATGTCAGCCACCTCGTCGGCCTCGGCCATGGTCATGATCAGCGGCGGCACGATGCGGATCACGCTGTCGGCGGTGACCGAAATCAGCAGGCCGGCGTCGGCAGCGCGCTGCGTCAGTACGCCGCAGGGTCTGGTCAGCTCGATGCCCAGCATCAGGCCTAAGCCACGCACATCGCGCACGCCGGGATGGTCGAGCAAGGCCTTGCCGAAACGGATTTTCAGGTGGTGGCCAACGGCGATGGCGTTGGCCAGCAGGCCTTCTTCCTCGATGATACGAATGGTTTCCACCCCGGCACGCATGGCCAGGGGGTTGCCGCCGAACGTGGTGCCGTGGTTGCCGGGCGAAAAAATGTTGGCTGCCTTCGGACCGGTCACCACCGCGCCGATCGGCACACCCGAGCCCAGGCCCTTGGCCAGCGGCATCACGTCGGGCAAGATGCCTGCCCACTGGTGGGCAAACCACTTGCCAGTGCGGCCCATGCCGCACTGCACCTCGTCGATCATCATTAGCCAGTCGCGGGCGTCGCACAGCGCGCGCAGGCCTTGCATGTAGTCCACCGTCATGGGGTTCACGCCGCCTTCGCCCTGGATCGCCTCGAAGAACACCGCCACCACATTGGGGTTGCCGGCGGTTGCCTTTTCCAGCGCGGCGAGGTCGTTGACCGGCACGCGAATGAAACCTTCGACCAACGGACCGAACCCAGCCTGGATTTTCGGGTTGCCAGTGGCCGACAGGGTGGCGATCGAGCGGCCATGGAAGGCCTTTTCGTACACCACGATTTCCGGGCGCTCAATGCCCTTGTCATGACCGAATTTGCGCGCCAGTTTGAGCGCCGCCTCGTTGGCCTCCAGCCCGGTGCTGCAGAAGAACACGTTGGTCAGGCCCGAGCGCTCCACCAGCATTTGCGCCAGGCGTTCCTGGTCGGGTATATGGTAGTAGTTGCAGCAGTGAATCATTTTGGCCACTTGGTCCTGCAGCGCAGGCACCAGCTTGGGGTGGGCGTGGCCCAGGGTGTTGACCGCGATGCCCGCCAGCGCATCGAGGTATTTCTTGCCGTTCACGTCCCAAACGCGGCAACCCTTGCCGTGCGACAGCGCGATCGGCAGGCGGCCATAGGTGTTCATCACATGGGGCGAGGCGGCGAGGTGGTGGACAGCGTTCATGCGGGACTCCGAAAAAAGCAGGGCAAAACAGCACGGTCTACCTTGCTAGAAGCAAGGTAGACCGCTGAAAAGCGATTTTAGAGGCAGCTTGCGCCGCTGTGTTTTCCCGCATGCTGTGGCTGGCCCTTCTCAGCGTGTTCGCTGCCCTGCACAGGTCGGCACCACGGGTTTTCCCTGGTTTTAAGTCTTATATAAGATAGAATGCCTGTGCGGTTGCGGGTGAGCGATCCTCCCCGCAACCTGGCATGAAATTCCTTCCATCGCCCTCTATCCGAAGGCTTCTCTCCGATGGCCCAACCCTCAGCCAAACAAGTGTTCATCCAAGGTGTGACCTTGAGCGGCCGTGCCTTTCGGCCCAGCGATTGGTCCGAGCGACTTGCCGGCGTGATGAGCCCGTTTCGCCCGGGCGGCGCGAGTCCAGGCAGCCACCTCAGCTACTCGCCCTGGTGTGTGCCCAACACCATCAATGGCGTGAAGTGCGTGGTGGTCCACACCGACCTGCGCGAGGCCGATCCCATGGCCTGGGACTTCGTGATGCATTTTGCGCGCGACAACCAGTTGCAGGTGGTAGAAGGCTGTTTGCTGCCAGAGCGCCCAGCGCCTGCTCCCGACCAAAATACCTGAATGTGGACAACAAAAAAAGCCGTCTCGCGACGGCTTTTTTGCTTTTTTTGCTGACAGCGCACCCGTTTCAAACGGCAGACCCTGGTGGGTCCGGGCTGGTGACCAGGCTGGGTGGCCCAGTCGGTGGGGCTCAGGCTGCGGCGCTTGCCGTGGCCAAGGCCTTGACTTTGGTCGACAGGCGGCTCTTGTCGCGCGCTGCCTTGTTCTTGTGGAAGATGCCTTTGTCGGCCACGGTGTCCACCACTTTTTGCATCTTGGCAAACAGCTCGGTGGCTTTGTCTTTGTCGCCAGCCAACACGGCTTTTTCGACGTTTTTCACCACGGTGCGGTATTTGGAGCGCAGGGAGGTGTTCGCTGCGTTGAGTTTGGCGTCTTGGCGCACGCGCTTGCGGCCAGAGGCGAGGCGGGGGTTCTTTTTCTTCGGCTTGGTTGCCATGATGTGATTCCTTCGGTGTTTGGAGATGTTGCCAGCAAAGCCCGCCATTTTAGCATGGGATGCTAGCAGGGGCGCCGCCCGCGACTGAGCCAGGCGTCAGCGTGTGGGCCGTTCCCAAAGACGTTTGGCCCAGCGTCTTTCTCGGGATGCCTCGTTACACTGGCGCCCGTGTCACTGTTCAAATCTGCCTCCCTGGTCTCGCTGCTCACGCTGGCGTCTCGCATCACCGGGCTGGCGCGCGAGCTGCTCATGGCGTCCACCTTTGGCGCCAGCGCACTGACCGACGCGTTCAACGTCGCTTTTCGCATCCCCAATCTGCTGCGCCGCCTGTTCGCTGAGGGCGCGTTCAGCCAAGCGTTTGTACCGGTGCTGGCGGCGGTTCGTGAAAAAGAGGGCGACGCGGCCACCCGCGAGATGATCGACCAGATCGGCACCGTGCTGGCCTATGCCCTGACCATCACCTGTGTGCTCGGTGTGGCCGGTGCGCCGGTGCTGGTCTGGGCCATGGCCAGCGGTTTGCAGCAAAGCCCGCAGGGCTTTGAGGCGGCGGTCTTTATGACGCGCTGGATGTTTCCCTACATCGCCTTCATGTCTTTCGTGGCGCTCTCAGCCGGTATTCTGAACACCTGGCGGCGCTTTGCGGTGCCCGCGGCCACGCCGGTGCTGCTCAACGTGGCCATGATCGTCGCGGCTTATTGGGGCGCGCCCTGGTTCAAGACCCTCGGTATCGAGCCCATTTACGCCATGGCGGGTGGTGTGCTGGTGGGCGGTGCGCTGCAACTGGGCGCGCAGATTCCCGCCTTGCACCGGCTGGGTTTGCTGCCGCAGGTGCGGTTGGGTTGGTCGGACTTCCAGCGGGCCTGGAACCACCCCGGCACCCGGCGCGTGACCACGCTCATGCTGCCGGCCTTGCTCGGGGTCAGCGTGGCCCAGATTTCGCTGCTGATCAACACCCAGATCGCCTCACACCTCACGCCCGGCAGTGTGAGTTGGCTCACCTATGCCGATCGCCTGATGGAGTTCCCCACCGCCTTGCTGGGGGTGGCGCTGGGGGTTGTGTTGCTGCCGCAACTGGCGGCGGCACAGGCCGCCGAAGACAGCGCGCGCTACAGCGGGCTGCTCGACTGGGGCTTGCGGTTGGTGGTGTTGCTGGCGGTGCCCAGCGCGGTGGCGCTGCTCACGTTTGCCACGCCGCTGGTGGCGGTGCTGTACCACTACGGCGCGTTCACCGACGGCGATGTGCAAAAGACCTCCACCGCGCTCATGGGCTATGGCGTGGGCCTGATCGGCCTGATCGCCATCAAGGTGCTCGCGCCGGGCTTTTACGCGCGCCAGG
>JBLIJY010000145.1:0-6293 GCA_047636095.1 Hydrogenophaga sp.
GGCGACGGAATGGTGGTGTACCAGAGTCGCCACAGATCGCCATCGCGCGTGGCTTCGCACAGTTCGTCATGGTGGTCCTGGCTCAGCGGTACCAGGCTCACTTGTTGCCCACGCAGCGAGAGGGGTACACAAAACAGCATCGTGTGCTCAGCGGTTGCGTTGGTTCATGAACACCAGCTTCTCGAACAGCGTGGTGTCTTGCTCGTTCTTCAGCAGTGCGCCCACCAGCGGCGGGATGCTGACCTTGCTGTCGGCGCTCTGCAAGGCTTGGAGCGGGATGTCTTCGGCCATCAGCAGCTTGAGCCAGTCCAACAGCTCGCTGGTGCTGGGTTTTTTCTTCAGGCCAGGCAGGTTGCGCACATCGAAGAAGGTCTTCATGGCCGCGCCCAGCAGCTCTTTCTTGAGATGCGGGAAGTGCACATCGACGATGCGCTGCATGGTCTCGGCGTCGGGGAACTTGATGTAGTGAAAGAAGCAGCGGCGCAAGAACGCGTCGGGCAGCTCTTTTTCGTTGTTGGAGGTGATGAAGACCAGCGGGCGGTGCTTGGCGCGCACCAGTTCGCGCGTCTCGTAGCAATAGAACTCCATGCGGTCGATTTCGCGCAACAGGTCGTTGGGAAATTCGATGTCGGCCTTGTCGATCTCGTCGATCAGCAGCGCCACCGGCTCCTCAGCCGTGAAAGCCTGCCACAGCACGCCTTTGACGATGTAGTTGTTGATGTCCTTGACCTTCTCGTCGCCCAGCTGCGAGTCGCGCAACCGGCTCACCGCGTCGTACTCGTAAAGACCTTGCTGCGCTTTGGTGGTGCTCTTGATGTGCCACTGCAGCAGCGGCATGTTGAGCGCCTGGGCCACTTCCTCGGCCAGCATGGTTTTGCCGGTGCCCGGCTCGCCCTTGACCAGCAGGGGGCGCTTCAAAGTGATGGCTGCGTTGACCGCGAGCATCAGGTCTTGCGTGGCGACGTAGTTTTCAGAACCTTTGAATTTCATGGTGGCGTGTGGTTTGGGCAATGAGGTGGAGGGGCTTGACCTTGCGTGACACTGGGGCGAAAGAGCGGGCGCCGTGTACCGGGTCTATATAATCCGATGTTGATTTTTATGAATTTCCATCCCATTGTGCTTGCAAAATGAACCTCCAGTTGCCCGCGATCGTCCGTTCCCTTGTCACCGCTGCGACCCTCGCGACCGTGGCTGTCAGTGCAATTGCCCAGGGCGTCGCTGGTGATGTGAAAGCGGGTCAGAGCAAGGCCGAAATGTGCATCGGCTGCCATGGCATTCCTGGCTACCAGAACAGCTTTCCCGAGGTGCACAAAGTGCCCAAAATATCGGGTCAGTCTGACAAGTACATCATCGCGTCACTGACCGCCTACAAGAAGGGCGACCGCAGGCATCCCACCATGCGCGGCATTGCGGGTGCGCTGACCGAGCAAGACATGGCCGACCTCGCGGCTTTCTATGCCGGTCAGGTCAGCAAGGCGGCCCCCGAGGCCCCTCGCGCCGCCAGCGTGGCGGCTGCCGCCCTCATCGAGAAGGGCGCTTGCGCCTCCTGCCACGGTGCGAACTTCAGCAAGCCCATTGACCCAAGCTACCCGAAGCTGGCCGGCCAGCACGCCGATTATTTGTATGTGGCACTCAAGGCGTACACGGTCGAAGGCAACTCGGTGATCGGCCGCAACAACGCCATCATGTCGGGCATCGCCAAACAGTATTCCCACGCCGAGATGCGCGAAATCGCCAAATATCTGGCGTCGATCGACGGCGAGATGGCGGTGGTGCCACAGCAGCGCTTCAAGTAAGCGCGCATCTTTGCCGACCTTGGAAAACCGCTCTTTGAGCGGTTTTCTTGGTTTCAGTCCCGCGTGGCGCGCTGGCGCACCTGCTCAATGTAGGCTTCGCCGTCGGGCGGGCGGCCGGCGTGCTGGCTTTCCCACAGCATGCGGCCCAGGCATTCCATGACCTCGTGGTGGGCGGCATGCAAGTCCCCCCGGCGCGCGCTCAGCAGCTCCACCGCTTGGCGGATGCCCGGTGGCTGGTCGATGCTGCACTGCTCGCTGATGGACAGGTGCATGGACAGGTGCAGAAATGGGTTGGCTGAGGCCTCTTGCACCTCGCCCATTCGCGCGATGGCGGCCTGGGCATCGGTCAGTTCGGTGTGGTACTCGGGATGCTCCGCGATCCACTGGCCCGCCAGCGTTTCGATCGCCTGCATCGGTTCGGCGGCCAGCTGCTTGCGATGGGTTTCACAAAAGAAACGCCGCACGTCGGCTTGAGAAGGACTGAACATGACGGCAATTGTGGCGCATCCCAGACAAGCGCGACAGGCGTGGCAAGACAACCCGCTGAGCACAGCGACAATGGCGCGCCCATGAACACCGATCCCTATTTTTATCTGATCGCCCTGCCGGCCGTGCTGTTGCTGGGCATCAGCAAAAGTGGCTTTGGCGCTGGCTTCGGTTCGCTGGCGGTGCCCATGATGGCGCTCGCGGTGACAGTGCCGCAGGCGGCGGCTATTCTGATGCCGGTGCTGCTGTTGATGGACCTGATGGGCATGGCCGCGTTTCGCAACAACGTCGATCGCGCGCTGCTTCGGTTCCTGATCCCTTTTGGCTTGGTGGGCATCCTAGTCGGTACCTTGCTGTTCAAGTTGCTGGATGCCCATTGGGTGGCCGGTATCGTGGGCGCTTTCACGTTGCTGTTTCTGGCGCAGCGCCTGCTGTTTCCAACTCGGCCCGGCAGCCCGCCGCCGCCGCGCTGGTTGGGCGGGTTGCTCACCGTGGCCTCTGGCTTCACCAGCTTCATCGCGCACGCTGGCGGCCCGCCGCTCAACGCTTATGTGATTCCGCTCAGGCTCTCGCCTTTGCTCTTCACCGGCACGCTCGCGTTCTTCTTCTTTTTCATCAACCTGGCCAAATGGATTCCCTACGCTTGGCTGGGCCTGCTGGACACCGCCAACCTGATGACCTCACTGTTGCTGTTGCCAGTGGCGCCGCTGGGCGTGTGGATCGGGGTGCGCATTGCCCACCGCATCCAGCCCACGCTGTTCTATCGCCTGGTGTATGTCGGCATGTTTCTCACCGGCGTCAAGCTGCTTTGGGACGCGTTTCGCTGAAGCGGCTGGCCATCAGGCGGCCAGCGCTGCCTTAACCGCAGCCGACACCGCACCCATGTCGGCCTTGCCTGCGAGTCGGGCCTTGACCGCGCCCATCACCTTGCCCATGTCGCCTGGGCCTTTGGCGCCCAGATCGGCCACGATGGCCCGCACCTCAGCCGCCACTTCTTCGGCCGACAGGCGAGTCGGCAGGTAGATTTGCAGCACCGCCAGCTCGGCCTGCTCTTTGTCGGCGAGGTCTTGGCGAGCGCCTTGCTCAAAGGCCGCGATCGAGTCCTTGCGCTGTTTGATCATCTTGTCCAGCACCGCGACCACGTCTGCGTCGTCCAGTTCGATCCGCTCGTCCACTTCTTTTTGTTTCACCGCCGCCTGCAGCAGGCGCAGGGTGTCGCGTTTGGGGTTGTCTTTGGCCAGCATGGCGGCCTTCACGTCTTGGGCGATGCGTTCTTTGAGCGACATGGGGGCTCCTTGGAGTGTGGGTTTGAGGGCAACAAAAAAGCCCGCTTGGGCGTTCTCCAGCGGGCTTTTTTCGCATCCAGACAGGGCCTGGGGCGCTGGGCGAAGAGGCTCAGTAGAGCTTCTTGGGCAGCTGCATGGAGCGCACGCGCTTGTAATGACGCTTCACGGCGGCCGCTTTTTTGCGCTTGCGCTCGGCGGTGGGCTTCTCATAGAACTCGCGGGCGCGCAGGTCGGTCAGCAGGCCGAGCTTCTCGATGGTGCGCTTGAAGCGACGCAGAGCGACGTCAAAGGGCTCGTTGTCTTTTACACGGATGGTCGTCATTAAAAAAAGATTTCCGAAAATATGCGGCAAGAGGACGGCTGGGAGATCGGGCCCGGGCGACGTTGCTGCGAAGTTCCCCGCCTGTAACTGGTATTGGCCGACGGGGATATGCCAGCGAAGCCAAACATTATAGCTGTGTTAGATCGAAGTACAGGGGGCAACGGACAGCGCAGGCTCGCGCTATAGGCCCATCGCGCATGCATGGGCGCTGGCCCAGGCCCATTGGAAGTTGTAGCCGCCCAGCCAGCCGGTCACGTCGACCACCTCGCCGATGAAATACAGGCCAGGCTGTTTGGATTCCATGGTTTGTGACGAGAGATCGCGCGTGTCCACGCCGCCCAGCGTGACCTCGGCTTTGCGGTGGCCTTCGCTGCCGGTGGGGTTGAGTTCCCAGCGGCTCAGGCGATCGGCCAGGCGCGCCAGGGCCTTGTCGCTGGCTTCGCTGATGGGGCGCTGCCAGTCGGCATCCTGCGCCGCCCAGGCGTCGGCCAGGCGGCTGGGCACGAGTGAGGCGAGTTCGTTGGCAATCAGCTTGCGCGAGCGGGCCTTGGCGTGGGCCAGGGCGTCGGTCAGGTTCGATTCGGGCGCGAGGTTGACGCGGATCGGCGTGCCTTCCCGCCAGTAGCTGGAAATCTGGAGCACCGCCGGACCGGACAGGCCTCGGTGGGTGAACAGCAGGTCTTCAGAAAACGCTGCTCGCTGCTTTTTGTCGCCTGTGCTGATTTGCACCGGCAGCGCAAGACCCGACAGGTCCGCGTACGGCGCCCACGCTTCACCATCAAAAGTGAGCGGCACCAGGCCGGGGCGCGGCTCGACCAGCCGCAGTCCGAACTGCCTGGCCAGGCGGTAGCCAAAATCGGTGGCGCCGATCTTGGGGATGGACAGGCCGCCGGTGGCCACCACCACGCGGGTGCTGCGGACCGTGCCGCGCTCGGTGTCGATCTCATAGCCACCGTCGCCCGCCACGCGAACCGCTTTCACGCCACAGGGCTGCCAGCGTTGCACGCCACCGGCGGCGCATTCGGCCAGCAGCATCTGGATCAGGTCGTCGGCCGAGCGGTCACAGAACAGCTGGCCTTTGTGTTTTTCGTGAAACGCAATGCCGTGCCGGCTGACCAGCGCGATGAAATCCTGCGGCGTGTAGCGCGAGAGCGCCGAGCGGCAGAAATTCGGGTTGTCACCCAGAAAGTGTTTGTGGGGCGCGCGCGGGTCGATGTCGCGGTTGGTGAAGTTGGCCCGCCCGCCGCCCGAGATGCGCACCTTCTCGGCCACCTTCTCGCTGTGATCCAGCACCAACACCGTCAACCCGCGCTGGCCTGCGACGCCCGCGCAGAACAGGCCGGCTGCACCGGCGCCAATCACCACCACATCAAAGTTTTGCATGGCGCGCAGTGTAGGCGCCCAGCGCGAGGTTCAAACGCTCAGGTTCAAGCGCTGCGAGCGACGGCCTCGTGCACGCTGGCGGCCGCGATGCCGCGCACCACGTCGCCCACCACGATCACCGACGGGCTGCCCAGTTGCTCGCTCGCCAGGGTAGCGGTCAATTCGCCCAGGGAGGTCACCGCATGGCGTTGCTGCGGCAGGCTGGCGTGCTGGATGATGGCCACCGGTGTGCGGGCGGGTAGGCCGCTCAGCAGGTCTCGCTGGATCTGGGCCGCGCCGCTGATGCCCATGTAGATCACCAGCGTGAGCTTGGCGTCGCGCGCGGTGGCGGCTATTTGCCGCCAGTCGGTGCCGCTGTCGCCCGGTTTGGCGTGGCCGGTGACGAACAGCACGCCGTGCGCGTGTTCGCGGTGGGTCAGCGGCACACCGAGCGAGCTGAGCCCGGCCAGTCCGGCGGTGATGCCGTTGACCACCTGCACCGCGATGCCCTGGCTTTGCAGGTGTTCGACCTCTTCGCCGCCGCGCCCGAAGATGAACGGGTCGCCGCCCTTGAGCCGCACCACCACCTCGCCCTCGCGAGCTGCCAGCACCATGAGCTTTTCAATAAAGGCCTGAGGCGTGCTCTTGCAGCCGCCGCGCTTGCCCACGTGCACGACGCGCGCGCTGGGCGAGGCGTGGGCCAGCACACCGTCGCCCACCAGGTCGTCAACCAGCAACACGGTGGCCGAGCGGATCGCGCGGACCGCCTTGAGCGTGAGCAGCTCCGGGTCGCCCGGCCCGGCGCCAACCAGGGTGACGCTGCCAGGCAGAAAGGGCAGGGAGGATTCAGTGGGCATGGGCGGTTGGGGCGGGTGTGGGAGTGGGATCGGCGGCATCGGCGCAAGAGACGCGCCGGCATTCGCGCACGATGTGTTGCACTTGTTGCGCGATCGGCGCGGGCACGGGCAAGTGGCCTGTGAGCACGGCGCGGATGTAGGTGGCGGTCGCGGAGGCGTCGGTGCCGGACGGCAAATCGGGCAG
>JBLIJY010000146.1:0-6250 GCA_047636095.1 Hydrogenophaga sp.
CAAGCTGGTGGTGGACGAGTACCTGGCCCCCGGCACCTTCGCCAGCCGCCTGCCCGCCGTGCTGCAACAGCAGATCCGCCAGCACGGTATTCGCAACAGCCACCTGCTGTCCATCGCGCCCACCGGCACGGTGAGTCTGGCCTTTGCCGATAACGCTTCCAACGGCATCGAGCCACCGTTCTCCTGGATGTACCGCCGCAAGAAGCGAGAGTCCGACGGCAGCACCAGCGAATACGCGGTGGAAGACCACGCCTGGCGCCTCTACCGCGAACTCGGCGGCGACATGGACCAGCTGCCCGAGTACTTCGTGAACGCCCTGGCCATGACGGCAGGCGAGCACATCGCCATGATGCAAGCTGTGCAGCCGTTCGTGGACACCGCGATCTCCAAGACGGTGAACGTAGCCGCCGATTACCCATTCGACGACTTCAAAAACCTGTACCACCAGGCCTGGCGCGCCCACCTGAAAGGCATGGCCACCTACCGGCCGAACAGCATTCTGGGTTCGGTGCTCGACACCGGCAGCGCTGCCACCGATGCGGCAGCCGCCCATGCGGCGTCCGCTCCCGCTGTGCCGGTGGACCCAATGCGCACCGTGATCGAAAGCCGCCCCAAAGGCGCGCTCCTGGCCGTGGCCGACAAGGTGGAGTACTGGACGACGGACGGCCACAAGACGCTGTACATCGTGGTCTCGTTCCTGCCGGTGCCAGCCGCCGACGGCGTGGGCACGGTCGAGCGCGCCATTGAGTTCTTCATGCCGGTGGGGCAAAACGGCGAGTCGCAGCAATGGATCACCTCCACCATGCGCATGCTGTCGCTGGCCGCGCGCGGCGGCTTCCTGGAACGCGCATTGCGCGACATGCGCAAGGTGGCCTGGGACCGAGGTCCGGTGCGCCTGGGCACTTACCAGAAGGCCGACGGCACCCATGTGCCGATGTGGCACGACTCGGAAGTGGCCGCGATCGCGTTCGCGCTGCAAGGCATCTTGGCGCGGCGCGCGCAGGCGGCGTCTGCCACACAAGCGCCCGTGCAGGCCGAGCCCGAGTTGCCGGGCATGCAGATGCCGGTGATGGCGGGCAAGAAATGCCCCGAGTGCGGTGCGCACGCGATGATCAAGAAAGACGGCTGTGAGCTGTGCACCCAGTGCGGGCATCTGGGCAGCTGCGGATGATGGCCTTGGCACACGCGCGATCCACCTGCACCTCGTCGCTGCGCCGGGCCCGCCGTGCGCGGGGCGCTGTGTTTGCCCAGGCGCTCGCCGAGCGCGACGCCGCTGCCACGCCCGAGCAGCGCGAACAGGCGCGCGAGAAAGCGCTGCGCGGGCCGCGCTTGCTGCTGCTGGCGGTGGATGCCGAGCGCGGCGATCCCGAGATTGACCTGCACGAGCGCCTGATCTCCGCTGGTGCTGCGGTACAGAACGTTTTGCTGGTGGCCACCGCGCAGGGATTTGGTTCGGCGCTCACCAGAGGCAAGGCGCTGAAGTCTGCTGTGTTGCGGCGCTTTTTCGGGCTGCGTCCAGGCGAGCACGCGGTGTGTTTCATCAGCATCGGCAGCGTGGCCTCGCGCCGCCCGGCGCGCACCCGGCCCGCTGTGGGCGACTACCTCTCCAACCTGGGCGAAAGCCCTTAACTTGCACCCTTGAAACACCATGGAAATCACCTGCTTTGAAGACTTGCTGGCCGCGTCGCGCGCCCAGTCTCAACCGCAGCGCCTGCTGTTTGTGTTCGCCGCCGTGGAGCTGCCCGACGATCCCACCACCGAAGAACAGGCGGGCTTTGCGCGAGGTGAGGGCGGCGCGTTGGTGCCGCAGATGTGTGTGGACAAGGCACCCGACGAGCTCAACTCGTTTTCTGATCTGGTCGCCGAGGCCGCGCAATTCGGCAAACCCTGGGGCATCATGTTTGCCGCTGCCCTATCGGGCCGTGCGGGCGCCGTGCCCACCACCGCCGATGCCGACCAGCCGCTGGAACGCATGATCGAAGCCATCCAGGGCGGGCGTTTCGACGGCTACATCCCGTTTGATCCGCAAGGCCAGGCGGTGCAGATCGGCTGACAAAAGCGTATCGTTTGGAGCATTTTTTGCCATGATCACCCACGTCCCACTGACCCAGATCGGCCTGCCCGGCCACCACTCTCCTGGTGCGGCGGGGCGTGCGGCCCACTGCGCCCAGCGACGGCACTGACTGAGCCTGGGCGCTGTTGAGCCTTTGCTGTCGCTGCCAATGCCAATGCCCCGCAGCCGTCCCGAGCCCGGCGCCTGCGTCACACTTGTGGCCATGAAGCACTTCCTTACCTGTCTGGCGCTGACCTGTGTCGCACTGCACGCATCCGCCCAAACCCTGTGGCGCGATGCGCCGATGAACGCGAGCCCGGCTGAGATTCGCGCGCTGATGCCTGAGGTGCAGGACACCTCGTCCACCCAGCGTGCGCTGGACCGCAGCGCGCTGCTGCAGATTCCGAGCGCGGAGATCGCCGGCGAAGACTTCGTGGTCACCTACCACTTCGAATCCAATCGCCTGCAGCGCATTCACCTGCAGGCCAAGCCCCCCACGCCGGAGCGCATGCAGGCGCTGCTGCAGGCGTTGCAGTTGCCGCTGCGCACGCGCTACGGCCTGCCGATCAGCACCAAATCGCGGCAAGACATGGTGCCCGGCTCGGTCGATCTCAAGTGGGGGTTTCGCCGCATGACGGTGCTGCTTCAGATGGTGGACGGGCGCACGGTCGATCTGACCTACAGCACCAACCTGCCGGTGCGCCCGGGCGGCCTGTAGAGCAAGACCTGCGCGAGCCCCCGCGCTGGCGGCCCGTTTGGTAACGTTTTGGTAACAGGTTTCATGGACAATTGAAACCAAATTACACAAGCCGGGCATGTCGCCCTGGCGAAAACGACCTGACGAGACAACTGCCATGACCCAGCGCGCCACCAAAATCGTTGCCACCCTCGGGCCGGCCTCCAGTGCCCCCGACCTGCTGGAGGCGATGATCCGCGCCGGCGTCAACGTGGTCCGGCTCAACTTCTCACATGGTGTGGCGCAAGACCACATCGATCGTGCTCGGCTGGTGCGCGAGGCCGCGCAGCGTGCGGGCTGCGAGGTCGGCATCATGGCCGATCTGCAAGGGCCGAAGATCCGGGTTGGCAAGTTTGCCGACGGCAAGGTGATGCTGGAGCCGGGCGAAAAATTTGTGCTCGATGCGTCGCGTACCGAGGCCGGCGACCTGAGCGGTGTCGGCCTGGACTACAAAGAGCTGCCGCGCGACGTGAAGGCCGGCGATACGCTGCTGCTCAACGACGGCCTGATCGTGCTCACCATTGACAAGGTGGTTGGTCCGGCGGTGCACACCACGGTGAAGCTCGGCGGCGAACTGTCCAACAACAAGGGCATTAACAAGCAAGGCGGTGGGCTCACCGCACCGGCCCTGACCGCCAAGGACATGGATGACATCAAGACCGCGATGGCCTTGCGCGCCGACTACGTGGCAGTCAGCTTTCCCAAGAACGCCACCGACATGGAGCTGGCGCGCCAGCTGTGCCACGTGGCGGGTGCCGAGATCGGCCACCGGCCAGCGCTGATCGCCAAGATCGAACGCGCCGAAGCGATCCCCGAGCTGGCCAACATCCTCAAGGTGTCCGACGGCATCATGGTGGCGCGCGGCGACCTCGCGGTGGAGGTGGGCAACGCGGCGGTGCCCGGCCTGCAGAAACACATGATCAAGCTGGCGCGCCAGATGGACAAGGTGGTGATCACCGCCACCCAGATGATGGAGAGCATGATCGTCAACCCCGTGCCGACCCGTGCCGAGGTGAGCGACGTGGCCAACGCGGTGCTCGACGGCACCGACGCGGTGATGCTCAGCGCCGAGACCGCCGCGGGCAAATACCCGTTGGAAACGGTCACGCAGATGGCTGCGATTTGCCTGGAAGCGGAGAAAACCGATTACGACCCGCTGGAAGACGACTTCCACGGCCAGACCTTCAAGCGCATCGACCACGCCATCGCCATGGGCGCGCTGTTCACCGCCCACCACCTGAAGGCCAAGGCCATCGTGGCGCTCACCGAATCGGGCTCGACCGCACTCTGGATGAGTCGGCACAACGTGCGCATGCCCATCTACGCGGTGACCGCCAGCCAGGCCGCGCAACGCCGCATGACGCTTTACCGCAACGTGCGCCCGCTGCTGATGGACACCAGCGCCGACCGCGACACCGCGCTGGCCGACGCCGAAGCGCACCTGAAGGCGCGCGGCATCGTGCAGGCGGGCGATGTGTACGCCATCACGGTCGGCGAGCCGATGGGCTCGCCGGGCGGCACGAACACGCTGAAGATGTGTCGGGCAGGCTGACCTTAAAATTCCTGGTTACCGACTGGTTACCAACCCATTTTTAGGGAAATTTCATGGCTCTTGTTTCTATGCGCGAACTGCTCGACCACGCTGCGGCCAACGGCTATGGTATTCCGGCGTTCAACGTCAACAACCTGGAGCAGGTGCAGGCCGTGATGGCCGCAGCCGATGCGGTCGGCGCACCGGTCATCCTGCAAGCCAGCGCCGGTGCCCGCAAGTACGCGGGTGAGGCGTTCATCAAACACCTGATCCAGGCCGCTTGCGAGGCCTATCCGCACATCCCGCTGGTGATGCACCAAGACCACGGCACCAGCCCGCAGATCTGCCAGGGCGCGATCGACCTGGGCTTTGGCTCGGTGATGATGGACGGTTCGCTGATGGAAGACGGCAAGACACCGGCCAGCTTCGAATACAACACGGAAGTCACCCGCAAGGTGGTGGAGATGGCGCACAAAGTCGGCGTGACGGTGGAGGGCGAGCTGGGCTGCCTGGGCAACCTGGAAACGGGCGAAGCCGGTGAGGAAGACGGCGTGGGCGCCGCCGGCAAGCTCGACCACAGCCAGATGCTGACCGACCCCGAAGAGGCCGCCACCTTCGTCAAAGCCACGCAGCTTGACGCGCTGGCGATCGCGATCGGCACCAGCCACGGTGCTTACAAGTTCAGCCGCAAGCCCACCGGCGACATCCTGGCCATTTCCCGCGTCAAGGAAATCCACGCCCGCATTCCCAACACCCACCTGGTGATGCACGGCTCCAGCAGCGTGCCGCAAGACCTGCTGGACATCATCAACCAGTACGGCGGCAAGATGAAGCAGACCTATGGCGTACCGGTGGAGGAAATCCAGGAAGCGATCAAGCACGGTGTGCGCAAGATCAACATCGACACCGATGTGCGCATGGCCATGACCGGCGCGGTGCGCAAGTTCCTGGCTGAGAACCCCGAGAAGTTCGACGCCCGCGAATGGCTCAAGCCCGCGCGCGAAGCCGCCATGCAGATCGCCAAACAGCGCTACCTTCAGTTCGGCTGCGAGGGTCAGGGCAGCAAGATCCAGGGCAACTCGCTGAGCGTGATGGCGGGGCGTTACGCCCAGGGCGAACTGGCGCAGCAGGTCAACTGACCGGGCACGTGCTGGCGCTGTCCCACCGCAAGCCCCGCCTGCGATAATCTCGCGGAATGGTTTCAAGCCCGTTGACTGTTCGTCAAGCGGGCTTTTTTCTTGCCTGTCACCCATCGCCCGTGACGACCTCAGCAACCGCCGATCATGACCACCACCGCTCTGCACACCTCCGCTCTCGTCTCACTCCCCCTGCTCGCGCGCGGCAAGGTGCGCGACAACTACGCCGTGGGCACCGACCGCATTCTCATGGTCGCCAGCGACCGCATCAGCGCGTTTGACGTGATCATGGGCGAGCCGATTCCAGGCAAAGGTGCCTTGCTCACCCAACTTTCGCTGTTCTGGTTCGACAAGCTCGGCCCCAATGGCCTGAACATCTGCCCGATCCACCTCACCGGCGAGGCGCCCGAGAGTGTGGTGAGCGAGGCTGAAGCGCCGCAGGTGCGCGAGCGTTCCATGCTGGTGCAGCGGTTGAAACCCATTCCAGTGGAGGCGGTGGTGCGCGGGTATCTGGCCGGCAGCGGCTGGAAGGAATACCAGGAAAATCGCTCGGTTTGCGGCGTGCCGCTGTCCGAAGGCTTGCACAACGCGAGCAAATTGCCCGAGCCGATCTACACGCCAGCCGCCAAGGCCGAGATGGGCGAGCACGACGAGAACATCACCTTCAAGCAGACGGTGACCATGGTGGGCGCCGATGTCGCGGCCCAGATCCGCGATTACGCACTCAAGCTCTACGAGGCAGCGGCTGCCATTGCGCTGGCCAAAGGCATCATCATTGCCGACACCAAGTTCGA
>JBLIJY010000147.1:0-6196 GCA_047636095.1 Hydrogenophaga sp.
ACGTCGAGCCGATGGTGATCTTCGTGGGCCTTGAAGTCGGGCAGGCAATGGGTCCAGGTCCAAGCGTCGTCGCCGGTGGCCTGCGCCCAGCTGTCGAAATCGCGCGCCTGGCCGCGCATGTAAATCATGCCGTTGATGCTGGAGCAGCCGCCCAGGCCCAGGCCGCGCGGGTAGCGCAGGCGCCGGCCATTGAGCCCAGCGTCAGGCTCGGTCTGGTACAGCCAGTCGGTGCGCGGGTTGCCAATGCAATACAGATAGCCCACCGGAATGTGGATCCAGTGGTAATCGTCTTTGCGCCCGGCCTCGATCAGCAGCACGCGTTTGGCGGGATCGGCCGAGAGCCGGTTCGCCAGCAAACAGCCAGCGGTGCCCGCGCCGATGACGATGAAGTCGAAGCTCAGGTCGTTGATGGCAGCGCTCATTCGTAAATTTCGTCCTCGTTCAATCCATAGTCGCCGCGCTCGAAAGCCGCCAGCACGTCCTGGCCTTGTTGCATGCACCGCTCAGGCACCTGCACCCGAACTGGAATGGCGGGTGCGAGCAGACCATGGGCCTGCACCAGGTGGGCATCGGCCACCGATGCCGGCACGCGAGCCGCTTGCAGCACGCCGCGCAGCAAATACGCTTCGGTGGGGCTGAACACGGTGGTCAGTGTCTGCCAGTCGCCGAGCGACGGATCGTATGGACTGTTGCCGTCATCCATTCAAAGACCCAGAGGCCTGAAGAGACCCCAAGCCCAGGCCGCCGCAGAACCGGCTTGGCCGGGCTGCCAGCGGCGCCCCCTGGGGGTAGAGCCAAAGGCCCTGCGGGGAAAGCTCATTTCGCCGTCGGCATGACGAACTCTGCACCCTTGGCGATCGACTCAGGCCAGCGCTGCATGATCGATTTCTGCTTGGTGTAGAAGCGAACGCCTTCTTCCCCATAGGCATGCATGTCGCCAAACAGGCTCTTTTTCCAGCCCCCAAAACCCTGCCAGGCCATGGGCACCGGAATCGGCACGTTGATGCCGACCATACCGACCTGGATGCGGCGAGCGAATTCACGGGCCACGTTGCCGTCGCGCGTGAAGCAGCTGGTGCCGTTGCCGAATTCGTGCTCGTTGATGAGCTGCACGGCCTCGGCGAAGTCTTTGGCGCGCACGCAGCTGAGCACCGGGCCGAAGATCTCTTCCTTGTAGATCTTCATATCGGCCGTGACGTTGTCAAACAGCGTGCCGCCCATCCAGAAGCCTTCGGCGCAATCGTCGCCTGCAGCCTGTCCCTGGAAACTGCGCCCATCCACCAGCAGCTTCGCGCCTTCCTGCTCGCCCGCCTCGATGTAGCCGGTGATGCGCTCGAACGCTGCGCGGGTGACGATGGGGCCCATCTCGGCGTCCAGTTCCAGCCCGTTCTTGATCTTGAGTGCCTCGGCACGTGCTTTCAGCATCGGCACGATCTTCTCGCCCACATCGCCCACCAGCACCGCCACGCTGATCGCCATGCAGCGCTCGCCAGCCGAGCCGTAGGCCGCGCCAATCAGCGCGTCCACCGCCTGGTCCAGATCGGCGTCGGGCATCACCACCATGTGGTTCTTCGCGCCGCCCAGCGCCTGCACGCGCTTGCCGTGGTGGGCGCCGGTCTCGTAGATGTAGTTGGCGATCGGCGTGGAGCCGACGAAGCTGATCGCCTTCACGTCGGGGTGCACCAGCAGCGCGTCCACCGCTTCCTTGTCGCCCTGCACCACGTTGAACACGCCATTGGGCAGTCCGGCTTGTGTCAGCAGCTCGGCCATCAGCAGCGAGGCCGAGGGGTCGATCGGGCTGGGCTTCAAGATGAAGCTGTTGCCAGCGGCAATCGCCACCGGGAACATCCACATGGGCACCATGACGGGGAAGTTGAACGGCGTGATGCCAGCGACCACACCCAGCGGCTGGCGCAGGGTCCAGTTGTCCATGCCGGTGGAGACCTGATCGGAAAAATCGCCCTTCAGAAGCTGCGGGATGCCGCAGGCGAATTCGATGATGTCGATGCCGCGTGCCACCTCGCCCTGCGCGTCGGTGAACACCTTGCCGTGCTCCAGCGTGATCAGGCGGGCGAGCTCGTCTTTGCGTTGGTTGACCAGTTCGAGAAACTTGAACATGACCCGCGCTCGGCGGATCGGCGGCGTGTCGGCCCAGGCGGGGAACGCGGCTTGCGCGGCGGCCACGGCAGCGTCCACATCGGCGGCGCTGGCCAGCGCCACACGGCCCGTGACAGCGCCGGTGGCGGGGTTGAACACGTCTTGCGCGCGGGCAGAACTGCCGCTGGCGCGCTGGCCGTTGATAAAGTGGGGGATGGCGGTGGTGCTCATGAAAAATCTCCGTGTAACTGTGCAGTTTCCCCAATTTCGGTGGTCAATGGCCATGCAGACGCAAAAATCCAACAACAAACCTGTCTCTTATTGCTCCGGCCCGATGAAATATCAACTTTTATGAGCCGTTTACCTATGGTCGTTATCGAAAAAAGTTTCGACTTCAAAGGGCCGGATCTATAGGACACACGCTTACCAAGCATCGGGGAACTCGTAGTTGAGGTCCAGCACCCGCGCTGCCATGATGGGCAGCATGCGGGCCAAAAACACCTCGCCCACCCAGCGCCGCAGCGCTGCGGGATCGTCGGCTTGCAGAATCAGGCAACAAAAACGCACGATGCCGGCTTCAGCACGCAGGCCAGCGGGCACGCTGCTGGCACCCGAGGCGATGTCGCTGCGCGTCTGGGTCTCAAGCTGCCAGGCGGCCAGGAAGCGCTCGAAGCTGCCCACCGAGCCAGCGCGCCAGACCTCGGGCAGATAAACCGCCCAGCTGTCGGCCGATTCGGTGACAAACCCCCAGGGGAATTCATGCACTTCACCGGGCGACTCGTCGAACACACCGATTTCGCGCACATCCTCGCGCGCGCTGAATTCTGCAAACAAGGGGCCAGGGCCGCTCGGCCTTCCTGCCACGAAGCGCGCGATCTGCTGGCCATCGGCCACAAACAGCGGGGCGGGCTCGACCCAGGCGGGGCGGGCCCTGTTGAGCAGGCGGGCGGTGGCGTCGGCGCTTTTCTGGGCGTTGATACACCAGTCTCGAAAGGCTTGCCGACCGGCCTCGGTACCAACCTGCGCCAGCAGTTTGTCGAACGCGGCGTCTTCCTGCAGGTAACCGTCTTCGCGCAGGCGAAGGATCAGATCGAGCATGGCGCTGCGGGTGACATGCTCCAGCGTGTAAGCCATGTCGCCGCCCTCGAACTCGGCCATGGCGCGCTGTGTCCAAGCCAGGCTTTCCTGCGGCGTGAGGCCCTGAGGCGCGCGCGGCATGTCGTGAAAAAGTGCGCGCAGCACGCGCACCGTGTCGAGATCGCTTGCCATGTTGGGTTTCTGTGAGTGCAGGGTGTTTGGACTGGTGCGCGGCTGGCGCTGTCAGTGGGGCTTTTTAGCACAGCGCCCAAGCACCAGCGCCTGTCTCGTGGCGTGGCCAGCACCGTGAACCAGCGCGCAGCTTGATCGTTGTCAGATTGGCCTGGTGCGCACCCGGTAGCATCGTCGTCAGGTGCTCGCCGCAGTGGCAGGCCCGTCACCACCACCGAAGGAGACAACGATGCGCAAATGCCTGATCACCCTTTCCCTGGCCGCTGCCAGTTGGTCTGCCTTGGCGCAAACGCCAGCCGCCACTTTCCAGACCCGGTCCCTGACGCCCGAGACCGCGCTCAAGGCGGCGCAGGCGGCGTTGGCCAGCTGCCGCAACCAGGGCTTTCAGATCGGTGTGGCTGTGGTCGACCGCTCGGGGCTGACCCAGGTGTTTCTGCGCGACCGCTTTGCCGGTGCCCATACCCTGCAGGTGTCGACCGACAAGGCTTGGACTGCCGTCAGTTTTCGCACCTCCACACTGAATTTGGCCGATGAAACCCAGGCTGGTAAGGCGATGAGCGGCATCCGCCAAACCCCGCGCATGCTGGCCATCGGTGGCGGCGTGGTGATTGAAGGCGGGGGGTCGATTTTTGGCGCGATCGGTGTGTCGGGTGCTCCTGGCGGCGAGGCTGATGATGCTTGTGCCAAGGCAGGCATTGAGGCGATTGCCGATGAGATCGCGTTCTGAACACCGATCCGACCATCACGTGGATGAAACACGGAGCAAATCCCGGCACTGAACCTCAGTTTCGTGAGCGCTCCAGATAGCGCTTGCGCCAGAACACCACGCTCAGGCTCACGGCGACGACACCCATGGCGCCCATCGCCCACCAGAAGCCGCTCCGCTGGCGAATCAGCGGGATGAAGTCGAAATTCATGCCGAAGATGCCGGCGATCAGGTTGAGTGGCAAAAAGATGGCGGTGAGCACGGTGAGCGTGCGCATGATGTTGTTGGCCCGGTTGCTCTGTGCCGAAAAATGCATTTGCACTGCGGTCTCGGCGTTTTGCTCCAGCCGCCGCACATGGTGCACCACGCGCTCGATATGCTCCAACACGTCGCGGCTGCGCACGCGCAGCAGCTCAAGCCCGCGCTGACCGCTGGTGTCGTCCTCAGGCTCCCAGCTGGAGAGCGACTCGATCCAGTCTTGCACCGCCGAACGCTGGTCTTCGCAGATGTCGTCGAGATGGTGCAGCGCGATGCGCGCGTCCAGCAACGCACCCCAGTTGTTGAAGCGCGTTTTGGGGTGCAGCAGCTCGGCTTGCCAATGATCGAGCTGGCGGGTGAGATCGCGGCGCAAATCCAGGTAGCTGTCGACCATGTGGTGGACCACCCGCAGCATCAGATCGGCTGGGCTGGCAGGCAGGTGGGCGCCCGCCGCCCTGGCGCCGGGCGCTGCGGTGGCCAGCAGGCGCGCCGCGTAATGATCGAGCACATTGCAGCGCGCTGGGTGCACCGAAAGCACCACCCGGTCAAACACCGCAAAACCCACTGGGCTGGTGTCGATGCGGCGCAACACCGGCGGGCCGCTGCGCTTGGCGCGTGGGGTTGGCGAGCCCGGTGGCGCCGGATCGGCCTCGCCCTGACCAGCCGCTAGGCGCCGGAACACCAAGATGTCGTAGCGCGAGGTGTAGTCGAAATGCGAAGGCAGCTGTTGGTTGAGCAGGTCCGAGATGTGCAGGTCGACCAGGCTGCTGCCGGTCAGCGCGTTCAAGCTGGACTGGATGGCCGCTTGTGTCTGCTCGAACTCACTGCGTTCGCAGGCGATCCAGACGAAGCCGCGCGTTGGCAGGCCCGGGGGCAGTGCATTGGTCTCGTGTGCCCCGCCCGGCTCGATGGTGAAGACACGCATGGCGCGAGGGCCGTTGGTTCAGCCGCGCAGCAAACGCGCTGCGTCACGCGCGAAGTAGGTCAGCACCCCGTCGGCACCAGCGCGTTTGAAAGCGAGCAGGCTTTCCATCATCACCGCGTCGTGATCGAGCCAGCCGTTTTGCGCCGCGGCTTTCAACATGGCGTATTCGCCGCTGACCTGGTAGGCGAAGGTGGGCACGCGGAACTCGTCTTTCACCCGGCGCACGATGTCCAGGTAGGGCATACCGGGCTTGACCATCACCATATCGGCGCCTTCGGCAATGTCCAGCGCCACCTCGCGCAGCGCCTCGTCGCTGTTGCCCGGGTCCATCTGGTAGACCTTTTTGTCGGCCTTTCCGAGGTTGGCGGCCGAGCCCACCGCGTCGCGGAACGGGCCGTAGAAAGCGCTGGCGTACTTGGCGCTGTAGGCCATGACGCGGGTGTGCACCAGGCCTTTGGCCTCCAGGGCTTGGCGGATGGCACCGATGCGCCCGTCCATCATGTCGCTGGGCGCCACGATGTCCACGCCCGCCTGTGCCTGTGTCAGCGCTTGCTGCACCAGGATCTGCACGGTGGCGTCGTTGATGATGTAGTTGTGCTCGTCGAGCAGGCCATCTTGGCCGTGGCTGGTGAACGGATCTAGCGCCACGTCGGTCATCACACCGAGTTGCGGGAACTGCTTTTTGAGCTCGCGCACGACCCGGGGCACCAAGCCGTCCGGGTTGCACGCTTCTTTGCCATCGGGCGTTTTCAGTGCGGGATCGATCACGGGAAACAGCGCCATCACCGGAATGCCCAGCGCCACGCAGTCCTCTGCCACCGGCAGCAGCAGATCCAGGCTCAGGCGCTCCACGCCGGGCATGGAGCCGACCGGCTCGCATCGGTTCTGACCGTCGAGCACGAACACCGGATAGATCAAGTCGGCAGGGCTGAGCCGGTGCT
>JBLIJY010000148.1:0-6175 GCA_047636095.1 Hydrogenophaga sp.
AGTCGATACCGAAAACTTCTGATCCCATGGCACTCGACACCTGGCTGATCTACCTGCTGGCCGCCATCGGCCTGTCGCTCTCGCCCGGGCCCAACGGGCTGCTCGCGCTTACGCATGGCGCATTGCACGGCCACCGGCGCACCCTGTTCACCATCTTTGGGGGCGCGCTGGGTTTTGTGGCGGTGATCGCGTTGTCGATGTTTGGCATTGGCGCCTTGCTCAAGACCTCGGCCCATGCGCTGGTGGTCATGAAGTGGGTGGGTGGCGCTTACTTGGTGTGGCTGGGTGTGCAGGTCTGGCGCGCGCCGCCGGTGGGCGCTGGCCTCACGATCCACGGCGGTGCCGGCCACCGCAGCGCGCATTCGCTGTTTCAGCAAGGCGCGTTCTCGGCCCTCACCAACCCCAAGGCGGTGCTGTTCTTTGCCGCCTTTCTGCCGCAGTTCATCGACCCTGCACGCAGCCTGTGGCTGCAGTTCACCATCTTGGCCTGCACCTTCGCCATGGTGGAAATCCTCACCGAATGGCTGATCGCCAGCATGGCGCACCGGCTGCGCCCGTGGCTGCAGCGCGTCGGGCGCCGCTTCAACCAGGTTTGCGGTGGCGTCTTTGTGTTGATCGGCGCTTGGTTGCCGCTGCGGGGTTGAGCCCACAGGTGCGCCGCCACCTTGATACAAAACGAAAAAAAGCGAGACCCCGCCGACACCCAAGCGGTGCATCCGGCCGGCACCATGGCGTTCATGTTCAACACGTTCAACAAGGAACACCATCATGAAACTCTGGATCAAGAAAACCCTCATCGGCTTGGCCGGCGCCACCCTGCTCGTGGGCGGTCTCACCGCCTGCGGCTCGCGCGGCACACACCACGAGCGAGGCCCGATGAGCGAGGAGCGCGTGGTGGAAATGCGCACCAAGGTGATGGAGCGGGTGAGCGAGAAGCTCGCGCTCAACGAGGCGCAAAAGAAAAAGCTCGGTTTGTTGACCGACGAAATGATCGCGCAGCGCCAGGCCATGCGCGGTGACAGCGCCGACCCGCGCACCGAGATGAAGGCCCTGGTTGCGGGCAGCACCTTCGACCGCGCCCGAGCCCAAACCCTGCTCACGCAAAAAACCGAGGTGGTGCAAGCAGGCGGGCCCAAGGTGATTGCCACCATGGCCGACTTCTACGACAGCCTCAACCCTCAGCAGCAGGCCCAGGTGCGCGACCGGCTGGAAAAGCGCGGTCGGTGGTGGAGCCGCGATTGACGTGAGCAGCCCATCGCGTTTCTCGCTGATCTGCTGGCGTTGCGGGCCCGCATGGGCCAGCGAGCCCATGTGAGTCCAGGTGAAAATCGCCCATGCACCGCATTCTTCTCATCGATGACGACGCGCAGCTCGGCCCGCCGCTGGCTCAGTATTTCCAGCGTTTCGATCTCGCGCTGGTCCATGCGCTGCGGCCCAGCGAGGGCCTGAGCTTGCTGCGCCAGCAGGCGTTTGACACCGCGATTCTCGACGTGATGCTGCCCGAGATGGACGGCTTTGAGCTGTGCCGAACCATCCGCAAGGAAAGCGATATCCCCATCGTCATGCTCACTGCCCGAGGTGATGTGATGGACCGCGTGGTCGGCCTGGAGCTCGGCGCCGACGACTACCTGCCCAAACCCTTCGAGCCGCGCGAGCTGGTGGCGCGCATTCAAACGCTGCTGCGTCGGCGCACCGCTGCCGTCCAGGCCACCGACCGCGCGCCGACCGAGCTGGTGTTTGATGGTTTGGTGATCGACCCGGTGCGCCGCACCGTAAAGCGCCAAGATGAGCCGGTCGAGCTCACCGGCACCGAGTTCGAGCTGTTGTTGCTGCTCGCGTGCGAACCGGGCAAGGTGCACAGCCGCGATGACATCCTGAATCAACTGCGGGGTCATGAAGCAGAGCTGCTGACCCGCGCTGTCGACATCGTGGTGAGCCGCCTGCGCAAAAAACTCGATCCGCTGGACTGCATCAAGACCCTGCGCAACGCCGGCTACGCGCTGGCCTTGCGCCGCGCGCCATGAGCACGCCGGGCCGCTTCCAAGTGCGATCCCCGCAGCGCGCTGAGCGAAGGGTCGTCCAGTGAGCACGCCGGGCCGCTCCCAAGCGTCCATGCCCTGGCTGCGCCGCGCGCGCCAGGCGCTCGGCACCTCCATCAAGCTGCGCCTGGTGGTGCTGTTTTTGCTGCTCGCCGCCGCCATGACCACCGTGTTTGTGGGTGGTGCCCAAAAGGCCTTTTCACTCGGCTGGCGCGAGGCTGCCCGCCCGCTGCTGATGGACTACGTGGACCACTTGGTCACCGATATCACCGCTGGCGGTGCCACGCCGAGCGAAGACGCGGCCCTCGCGCTCGCGCAACGACTACCGCTCACCGTGCGCATCAGCGGGCCACAGATCAACTGGTCGTCACATCCAGAGCAGACCCGACCCGGCCGCCAGCGCACGCATGAGAGCCCATCCGATGGCAACCCATGGGATGGCGAGCGCGACTCGCAACACCTTTTGCAGCGCACCACGGCCGATGGCCACACCATCGAGTTCGGCATCAACGGCACGGTGTTCGAAAGCCGCCCGCGCTGGGTGATCCCCGCCATCGTCACGCTGCTGCTGCTCACGTGGCTGGCCTGGTGGTACGTGCGCCGCCTGCTGCGCCCGCTCGATGCGATCCGCGCCGGTGCCCAGCGGTTTGGCGCTGGCGAGTTCGGCCAGCCGATCCCCGTGCAGCGAGCAGGCCGACCCGACGAGCTCGGCCAGCTCGCCGCCACCATCAACACCATGGGGCACGACATCCACCAGATGCTCGATGCCAAGCGCGCGCTGCTGCTGGCCATCAGCCACGAGCTGCGCAGCCCGCTCACCCGTGCCCGGCTCAACACCGAGCTGCTGCCCGAAACCGATGATATTCAGCCGCAGCGCGAGGCCCTGCTGCGCGACCTGCAAGAGATGGCCAGTCTGATCAGCGGGTTGCTGGAAAGCGAACGCTTGTCTGGCAACCACGCCGCGCTGCAACGCGAGCTGGTTGACCTCGCGGCGCTGGCCCATGAGGTGGTGGGCGAGGTACTGGATCGCCAGCCCGAGCTGCCCGGCGAGCGGCCTGAAATTTGCATGCATATCGACCCGTCGCTCATACCGCAAACGCTTGACCCCACCCGCATTCGCTTGCTGGTGCGCAACCTGCTCGACAACGCGCTGCGCCACAGTGCTGGCGCCGCGCAGCCGCCCGAGCTGCACCTGCGCCCAGCCGCCGGGCAGGGCGGTGGCGTCGAGATCGAAGTGCGCGACCACGGCCCCGGCGTGCCCGATGACCAGCTGCCCCATCTGGCCCAAGCCTTCTACCGCCCCGAGTCCGCCCGCACCCGCGCCACGGGCGGTGTCGGTCTGGGCTTGTATCTGTGCAAACGGGTGGCGCAAGCGCACGGTGGTACGTTTGCCGTGCGCAATGCGCGGCCTGGGCTGGCGGTGCTGGTGACGCTGCCGGGTTCTTGACGGCCAGCGCCAACGGCTCGGCACCATCAGACTTGCGCAGGGTTTGATGCGGATCACCTCAGGCTGCGCCGCTTTGTGCCAACCTGAGTGCCATGAGCACCACACCGCACCCGGCCCACCCCGAACCCGAGCGCCCCCTGCCTGGCTTCGTGACCTCGCCCTCTCGTTTCCTGTTCTTCACCGGCAAGGGCGGTGTCGGCAAAACCTCGCTTTCTACCGCCACCGCTATTCGCCTGGCTGACGCCGGGCAGCGGGTGCTGCTGGTCAGCACCGATGCGGCGTCCAACCTCGACGAAATGCTCGGCGTGCCACTGTCCAACCAGCCGGTGGCCGTGCCCGGCGTGAGCGGCCTGCACATGCTCAACATCGACCCCGACACCGCCGCCGAGGCCTACCGCCAGCGTGTGCTCGCGCAACTTGAAGCCGGCGCCAGCGACGATGAGCGCCAGACCGTGCGCGAGCAACTCTCCGGTGCCTGCACCACCGAGATCGCCGCCTTCGATGAATTCGCCGCGCTGCTGGCGGGCGAGGGCGGGGAAAGCCGCTACGACCATGTGGTGTTCGACACCGCGCCCACCGGCCACACGCTGCGGCTCTTGAGTCTGCCCAAGGCCTGGACCGGTTTCCTCGCTGGCAACGACCGCGGCGCCTCCTGCCTGGGCCCGCACTCGGGCCTGAAGATGCAGGAAGCGCGATTCAACGCCGCGCTCAAAGCCCTGAGCGACCCGGCGCTGACCACCGTGGTGCTTGTCACCCGACCCGATCCGCGCCCCATGCAGGAAGCCGCGCGCACCGCCGAAGAGTTGCGGCAGCTTGGTTTGGGCAATCAGCGCCTGGCCATCAACGGCGTGTTCCACGCCAGCACCGCCAGCGACCCGATCGCGCGCGCCATCGAAGCGCTCGGGCAGCAAGCGCTCGCCAGCATGCCCGACAGCCTGGCCCGATTGCCGCGCGACGAAGTGCCCCTGCGCGCCTTCGACACCGTGGGCCTGCCGGCCTTGCGCGCCCTGCTCGGTGGTGCAGCGCCCGATGCAAACCCGTCCCGCGAACCCGCAGCGGCCCCCGCGCTGCCCGCCGAGCCGCTGGCCCGCCTGGCCGACGAACTGGCCGCAGTCGGCCACGGTCTCATCATGGTCATGGGCAAAGGCGGTGTGGGCAAAACCACCATTGCTGCCGCACTCGCCGTGGGTCTGGTCCAGCGCGGCCACAGCGTGCACCTCACCACCACCGACCCGGCGGCCCATGTAGCCGACGCCTTGCATGGCAGCTTGGAAGGCCTGAAGGTCGGCCGCATCGACCCCAAGGCCGAGACCGAGGCCTACATCAGCAAGATCATGGCCACGCGCGGCAAGGCGCTCGACGAAGAGGGCAGGGCGCTGCTTCTCGAAGATCTGCAATCCCCTTGCACCGAAGAAGTCGCCGTGTTCCATGCCTTCAGCCGTGTGGTCAACGAAGCGCGCACCGCCTTCGTCGTGCTCGACACCGCGCCCACCGGCCACAGCCTGCTGCTCATGGACGCCACCGGCGCCTACCACCGGCAGATGGTGCAGCAGTACGAAGGCAAGGCCGAAAGCAAAGGCCTGCACATCATCACGCCGCTGATGCGCCTGCAAGACGCCACCATGACCCGCGTGCTCATCGTCACCCTGCCCGAAGTCACTCCGGTCAGTCAGGCGGCCGCGCTGCAAGACGATCTGCGCCGCGCCCAGATCGAACCCTGGGCCTGGGTCATCAACAAAAGCATCGCCGCCACCGGCACGACCGACCCGCTGCTGCAGGCCCGGCTGGCGGGCGAATGGCGACAGACCGAGCGCATCGCAAACGGGCTGGCGAAGCGCACGTTTGTGCTGCCCTGGCTGCCCGAGCCGCCAGTGGGGGTGGTGGCGCTGGGGGCGTTGGTGGCGGCCGCAGCCCCCGCTGCCACCTGAAAGCAGTGCCAGCCCACCGCCCTGGGGTCGTGTGCGTCACCCCCTTGCAACAAGAGAAAACAACGACAGCACGCCATTCATGACGCCCGAGGCCCGCGCCCGCCAGACCATTGATACGCTGCTCACCGCAGCGGGCTGGGCCGTCTGCCATGTGGCCAACGCCAATATTCATGCGGCCACCGGCGTCGCCATCCGCGAGTTCCCCCTCAACCCTGGCCACGGCTTCGCCGACTACCTGCTCTATGTCAACGGCAAAGCCTGCGGCGTGATCGAGGCCAAAAAGGAGGGTGCCACGCTCAGCGGCGTGGAAGTGCAAAGCGCCCGCTATGCCCAGGGCCTGCCCGCCGCCTTGCCGGCCTGGCGCCGCCCGCTGCCCTTCGTGTTCGAGCCCACCGGGGTAGAAACCCGCTTCACCAACGGGCTCGATCCCCAGCCCCGCGCCCGAGCGCTGTTTGCCTTCTTCCGGCCCGAGCTGCTGGTGCAGGACGGCTTTGTTGCACAAAGCGGGCTCCCCGGGCTGGTAGCCTCGTGGCATGACCGCACCCAAGGGCGCCAAGGCGCGCTACAAGACCACCAACTGGGCCGCGTACAACGCCGCGCTCAAAGCCCGAGGGTCGTTGACGATCTGGCTGGATAAAGACATGCCGTAGTACGCGCCGGCCAGTAGCAAGCGAGGACGCCAGCGGATCTTCTCTGAGGCAGCCATCCCGTTTTGCTTGAGCATCAAGTGCCTGTTCGGCTTGGCCCTGCGTCAAAGCCTG
>JBLIJY010000149.1:0-6170 GCA_047636095.1 Hydrogenophaga sp.
ACCATCGCCAGACCTTTGGCGGGTGAGCCAGAAGCAAGCGCCGAAGCGGCGATCAGGCCCAGCAACATCATGGCAAAGTACTCGGCCGGACCGAACTTGAGGCCCAGCTCGGCAATGGCAGGCGAAAACAACACCAGCACCAAGATGCCCAGCATGGAGCCGACAAACGAGGCGATAGTAGTCATGAAAAGCGCTACGCCTGCCCTACCCTGTTTGGCCATCGGATAGCCATCAAGCGTGGTCACAGCGGAGGAAGGCGTGCCTGGCAGGTTGAGCAGGATAGAAGCGGTGGAGCCACCGTATTGAGCGCCGTAATACACGCCGGCCAGCATCACGATCGCTGCGGTGGGCGGAATGTGGTAGGTCACCGGCAGAAGAAGCGAGATGGTGGCGAGCGCACCAATGCCTGGCAGCACGCCAATCAGGGTGCCCAAAAACACACCGATGAAGCAGTACATCAGGGTTTGCGGGTTCATCGCGGCTTCTAAGCCGAGCATCAGTCCGTTAAGAATGTCCATATTAATTCGCTGTGTGGTGACGGTTTTGCGTTGTTGGGCCGGTGTTGTCTCGATTGGTACTGGAGCCTCGCATCAGGGGCTCCAAGGCCAAGTGGGCAGCACCATGCTCAGGCCCAACTTGAAAACCATCCAAGTGATGAGCGCTATGCCAGCCGCAGTGGCGAAGCGCCATTTCCAGCCAGGTGCGTTATCGGCGAGCGAGGCCACCAAGACCGCGAGCGCAGTGGCCAGCACCAAGCCAAGCAGCTTGAGCGTGAAGGCGAAGAGCACGATAGAGGCCATAACGAGCCCGAAGGCCTTCCAAGCCACGGTGATCGGTTCACCGCGCCGGAAGAACGCAGGCAGAGCGATCAGCACGCCCAAGACTGCCAGCATTAAGCCGAGAACGACTGGAAAATAGCCCGGCCCCATGCGATTGAGATCGCCAAACTCGTACCGCTGGCCGTACACAACAGCAAAGGTACCGACCGCAGCCAGACCCAGCCCACCAACGATGTCTCGAACGTCTTTGTCTCTCAAAGTAGCTCCTGGTTAAAAACAGCCCATGAACGGCGCGATGCGCTGTTTTGACTAAGCGGCATATTGGACGCGAGAACTGGTCATCTGACGTATGGTAGTTACACCTAGGGCGAAAAGAAACGGAACTTCGGCGACAAGTACGTCCAGCCTTCGCTTGTTTTACGACAACAGCGCTTGCTGGAGGCGCTGAAGGTATGTCCGCTCACCATTTACCAGCAGGCCGCTTCTCACGCACTTGAGCGGCGATCAACTCTGCCGCACCAAGTCTGTTGGCTGCACGAGCGAAGTCGATCGCAGAGAGGCCTTGTTCGTTGCGCAGCAACGGATCGGCACCCTCTTTCAGCAGCAGCGCCACCACGGCGTCGCTCCCGTAGCGCGCGGCCATCATCAACGGTGTGGTCTTGTTGGGGGATTCAGCATCGATATAGGCAAAGTGCGCCAGCAGCAAGCGCACCATGTCTGCGTTGACCGCGTCCGGATTGCTGGCCGCATAGTGCAACGGCGTCCAGCCCGGCTTGTTGACCTCAGCGCGCCGCTCGATCAAGCGGCGCGCTTGTGGCAGATGGCCTTTGAGCGCTGCCATCATCAGCGGGCTCTCCCCTGCCCTGTTCCTTGCCTCAACATCAACCGCGTTCTGTTGAAGGAGGAAGTTGGCCACCTTGATCGAACCTTGCCGCAACGCTAAAAGCAAGCCAGTTTGACCTGCTTCGTCTCGGGTGTTCAGGTCAAAACCGCGAAACGTCAGATTCACCATGGCCGACTCGTTGTCGGTCTGGGCGGCGCTGAAAAAGTCATCGAAGGAGCCTGCCTTGACGCCCGCCGAGACGAGGACACAGAAGCTGAAAGCAGCAATCTTGCGAAAAATTTTCAGTTGAGGTCTCAGCATGATTTTGAGGCGACTCGGCTGAAAAGTTGATCGAAATTGTGGCTGGTGGCCTGCGCCACCTCAGCCAGTGACAGACCTTTGATCTCGGCCACCTGCTGCGCGACAAAAGGGACGAAGGCTGGGCTGTTGGTCTTGCCCCGGTGGGGCACCGGGGCCAGGTAAGGACTGTCGGTCTCGATCAGCAGGCGCTCCAGCGGGATCCAGCGCAGCAAATCGCGCAGGTCGCCCGCATTGCGGAAGGTGACGATGCCAGAAAACGAGATGAAAAAGCCCAAGTCGAGCGCAGCGCGTGCCACCGCCTCGGTTTCGGTGAAGCAGTGGAACACCCCTCGGGCTGGCGGCAAGTGGGAATCGGACGAACTGGTGAAGCCGCCGTTTTCACACAGGATCGCCAGCGTGTCGTCGGAGGCGCTTCGGGTGTGGATGACCAAAGGCAGATCGGTCTGGCGCGCCGCCGCTATGTGCACCCGGAAGCGGTCGCGCTGCCAGGCCATGTCGCCAACGCTACGGCCGTTCAGGCGGTAGTAATCCAGACCTGTCTCTCCGATGCCCACCACCCGCGGCAGCGCCGCGCGTTGTACCAGGTCGGCCAGCGTGGGCTCCTGCACAGCTTCGTTATCTGGGTGCACACCCACCGTGGCCCACAGGTTGTCGTGCTGGAGCGCCAGCGCGTGCACATCGGAGAATTCTTCAAGAGTGGTGCAGATGCACAGCGCGCGGTCCACCTGTGCGGCCTGCATGGCTCCAAGAATGGCTGGCAGGTGCGCGCGCAGTTCGGGAAAACTCAGGTGGCAATGGGAATCGGTGAACATGTGTGGGATCGGGAGAGCGGGAACGGGACCATCGCAGTTATCGAAGTGGCAGCAGAGCGCGCGGTGCGCGCTCCCGGATTTCAGATGGTCTGGGTTGGGCGGTCCGAGCCGAGGTGGGTGCCCAAAATCTCTTCAATGCGCAGCTTGAGCTGGCGGGATTTCTCATCGGCGGGAAAGCGGATGCCCACGCCTTGTGTGCGGCCAGCCTGGGCCTTGGCGGGCGTGACCCAGGCCACCTTACCGGCCACGGGATAGCGCTGAGGATCGTCGGGTAGGCTGAGCAAAACATACACATCATCGCCCAAGCGGTACTCGCGCGATGAGGGAATGAAGATGCCACCGTCGGCAAACAGCGGAATGTAGGCCGCATACAGCGCCGCGTTCTCCTTTATGGAGAGCTGGATCACGCTCGGACGAGACGCGCTGGCGGTCGGGTTGGTGCTCATGGCGATTGAGTTTAGCGACAAACATTCGCGGTTGGGTTCGCAAAAACCCGGCACCTGCGGATAGACGTCTCGCGTTTCAGGGTTTGGTTGGCTGTTGGGCCAACACCTGCCGGGTGCGAGCGGCCCAAGCCTCTTGCATGAGACCGGCATTGAACGGGTGCTCCACCGAGCGCGCAGCGTCCAGAAGCTCTTTGGACCACTGTGCCATCGCGCGCCAGCCAGGCGCCAGAGGCAACTGGCTGGCGGGAAAGAAACGGGGTGCCGCGCCGCTGGCTTGGGCCATCAGGTCGTGACACAGCTTTTGCAACACGGCGAGCTGACGAGCTGCTGGCCAGGAAGCCAGAAGCGACCAGTCGCCACGGGCCAACGCTTTCGGCAGCGCATACCAGGCTTGCGCATCGAGCCCGCTGCGCGCCCAGTCGAGCGCGTCGTCGGGCCGCCCGCCTGCGGCTTGTAACCAGACCTTGGCCTGCTCGTGTGTGGCACGCGATTGACCGTCCGAGTTCACCTGCGCCAGCAGCCAGTCCACCGCTTCCGATTCATCGGGCCAGCCCATGGCATGGCTCTGGCAGCGGCTTCGGATGGTGGGCAAGAGCTGGTCAGCCGCCTCCGTGGCCAGCACCAGGCGCACCACACCGTTGGGCTCCTCCAGCGTCTTGAGCAAGGTGTTGGCCGACTCGTTGTTCATGCGCTCGGCCGGGTAAACCAGGACCACCTTGGTGGATCCGCGTGCTCGGGTGAACTGGGTAAAGCTGACCGCGTTGCGTGCCGCTTCCACCCGGATCAGCTTGCTGGGCTTGCGCTCCTTGTCATCCAGCTTTTTCTGTGTGGCCTCATCTAGTGGCCAGCCAAGCTCCAGGCTGAGGGTTTCGGGCAGCAGCACACACAGGTCGGCATGGGTGCGCACATCAATGGCGTGGCAGCTGCCGCAGACGCCGCAGGCCCCCTGCGCGCTGGACTGCTCACAAAGCCAGGCGCGCGCCAGCGCCAGCGCCAGGTCGTACTGGCCCAGGCCCGACGGACCGGCCAGCAGCAGCGCGTGGCCGCGCTGACCGAGCGCGGCTTGCAGTTGCCGCTGCAGCCAAGGGGCCAGCGGCGAGGGCGTCACGGGTGCGTTCATGCGGCGCCCTCGCCAGCCAGCCAGCCGCGCGCCTCGAACACCGCACACACACTGCGCCAGACAACCTCCAAAGGCTGGTCGCAGGCAATGCGGGCGAAACGGTGCGGCTGCTCCTGCATGCGATGCGAATAGCCGGCTGCCACGCGACCAAAAAATGCCACTGGCTGCGACTCGAAGCGGTCTGGCGCGCGTGTCGCGGTGAGACGTGCGGCGGCGGTCTCAGGGGGCAGATCGAACCAAAGCGTCAGGTCGGGCTGGCGCAAGCCACCTTGCGGCAGTGCCTGCACCCAGCGTTCAAGCTGGCGCAACACATCCAGATCAAAGCCACGCCCAAAGCCCTGGTAGGCCAGGGTGGCGTCGGTGAAGCGGTCGCACAGCACCACCTCGCCGCGGGTCAACGCCGGCTCAATGACTTGCTGCAAATGGTCGCGTCGGGCCGCGAACATCAACAGCGCTTCACACAGCGGGTCCATCGCATCGCCGAGCACCATGGCGCGCAGCTTCTCGGCCAAGGGAGTGCCACCGGGTTCGCGGGTCAGCGTGACGGTGCGGCCCTGGGCACGAAACGATTCGGCCAGCCTGGCGATGTGGGTGGATTTGCCCGCGCCGTCGATGCCCTCAAAGGTGATGAACAGGCCGGGGTGAGCGATAGGGTCTTTCATCAGCGATGCAAGATAAAGCGGCGCACCGCAGCGTTGTGTTCGGGCAGGGTGGCGCTGAACTGGCTCGATCCATCCCCGCGCGAGACGAAATAGAAGGCCTTGGTTGGCTCAGGTTGTACGGCAGCCAGCAGGCTGTTCCAGCCCGGCATGGCAATCGGTGTGGGCGGTAGACCGTTTCGGGTGTAGGAGTTGTAGGGCGTGTCGGTCTGCAGATCGACGCGCCGAAGGTTGCCATCAAAACGCTCGCCCAGGCCGTAGATGACCGTCGGATCGGTCTGCAGGCGCATGCCGATACGCAGGCGGTTGCTGAACACGCCAGCGATCTGCGCGCGATCGCTCTCCAGCCCAGTTTCCTTCTCCACAATGCTCGCCAGCGTCAGCGCCTCCTCGGGCGTGCGCAAAGGCGTGGTGGCGCTGCGTTGGGACCAGGCCTCGGCCAGGCGCTGGTCCATCGCCAACGCCGCCTGACGCAGCACGGTCGATGCAGGTGCGTTTTTCACCATGCGGTAAGTGTCAGGGAAAAACCGGCCCTCGGGATGGCGACCGAGGTAGCCGATGCGCTCCATGATCTGGGCCGGGCTCAGACCATCGAGGTCCTGCGTCAGGTCGGGCGAGCTGCGTACCGCCTGCAATACCTCGCGAATGTTCCAGCCTTCCAGCAGCACCAGGCTGCGCAGCGCCTGCTCACCGCGCACCAGTTTGTTCAACAGGCTGCGTGGTGTGGTGCCCGGCTCGAATTCGTAGCTGCCTGCCTTGATCTCCCGCGCCTGGCCCGATAGCCGAAACCAGGCAAACAGCACAATCGCGGGTGTCTGGGCGCCAGCATCGGCCAGTGCCTGGGCCACCCGGCGTGGCGCAGCGCCCGGCGCCACCGTGAGCTCGATCGGGCCGCTCGCACCAGTGGGCACCAGCGGCCGTTGTAGCCACCACGCAGCCGCACCAGCGGTCAGCATGGCCAGCAGCAGCAACACGATCAAGAGGCGTTTCAGCAGACGGATCAAGGCGGAAATCGTTAAGAGCCAGGGCGCTCTGGCGTTGTGGACAAAGATGCGCGCGAGAAGCGCATCTGTGGGCTGGACGATGATAATCGACCCCTTTGCGCCACGACGCGTGCGCGCTCCACCAGGATTTTCCATGAACGCCCCCACCCTACCCCACGGCATTGCCCGCCTGGATCAACTCGGGGTGATCCGCGCCCACGGATCGG
>JBLIJY010000150.1:0-6100 GCA_047636095.1 Hydrogenophaga sp.
GCGCCGTCGCACATCAGACCGATATCGTTGAACTGAGAGCCGTCCACCGGCTCTGGCCAGTCGAGATGGTGCGCGGCGAACCAGGTGCGCCAGGGATCAAGCGGGCTGCGCAGCAGCGGCGTCCCCTCCAGATCTTCTGGCGAATCGAACGGGCCGTTTTCCCGCACGAAGGTGGGTGAGGCCATGGGCGTCACCTCGTCCTTCATGAGGCAGACGTGTTCCACATCGGCGTAGCGCCCGGTGCCAAAGCGCACGATGAGGTCGGCGTCTTCTGCCACCACATCGAGCAGCGGAATGCTCACCTGCAAGGTGATGTCGATTTCTGGGTAGGCCTCGCTGAACTGCTTGAGTCGCGGCAGCAAGATGGAGCGCGCAAAGGTCGGCGTGACGGCCAGGCGCAGCTTGCGGCGCCCTGGCGTGGCGTGGTTGCTCGGGAATTTTTGCAGCGATGCCAGGCCTTCGCGCACATGCGCCAGGTACTCGATGCCCTCGGTGGTGAGCGAGAAATCGGCGCGGCCAAACAGCTTGGTGCCCAGAATCTGCTCCAGCTGCTTGATGCGGTGGCTCACCGCGCTGGGCGTCACACACTGCTCTTCACTGGCTTGGGTGACGCTGCGCAACCGAGCCAGCGCCTCGAAGGTCAGCAGGCACTGAATCGGGGGGATGCGCAGCGTCATGGCGACGGGTCTTTCAACTCAGCGACCCGCGCAGCGGCTAGGTTCATTTGAAGATCACGGTTTTGTGGCCGTTGACCAGCACGCGGTGCTCGCTGTGCCATTTCACCGCCCGCGCCAGCACCTGGCTTTCGGTGTCGCGGCCCAGGGTGGTCAGGTCCTCCACCGCGTCGGTGTGGTCCACGCGGGCCACGTCTTGTTCGATGATTGGGCCTTCGTCGAGGTCGGCGGTGACGTAATGCGCGGTGGCGCCGATCAGCTTCACGCCCCGGTCGTGCGCCTGGTAATAGGGCTTGGCGCCCTTGAAGCTGGGCAGAAAACTGTGGTGGATGTTGATCGCTCGGCCCGAGAGTTCGCGGCACAGGTCGTTGCTCAGAATCTGCATGTAACGCGCCAGCACCACCAGCTCGGCGCCCTCGCTGCGAATGATTTCCAGCTGCTTCGCCTCGGCCTGTTCCTTGGTCTTCCCGGTCACCGGGATGTGGTGAAACGGCACGTTGTAACCGGCGGCGAGTTGGTAGAACTCGCGGTGGTTGCTGATGATGGCCCGAATGTCCAGCCGCAGCAGGCCGCTTTTCCAGCGAAACATCAGGTCGTTCAGGCAATGGCCTTCTTTGCTGACAAAGATCACCGTGGGCATGGGCTGGGCCAGCGGGTGCAGGCCCCACTGCATGGCAAACGGCTCGGCAAACTGCTGCAACTGCAGGCGCAGATCGTCAGGCGTGAGCTGGCTGCAGGTGAACTGCACCCGCATGGAAAAGAGGCCGGTGCCGTGGTCGTTGAACTGCGCAGCTTCTTCGATGTTGCCGCCGCGTTCCAACAAAAAGCCCGAGACGGCGTGGACGATGCCCGGGCGGTCCGGGCAGCTCAAGGTGAGGACAAAGCTGTGTTGCATGGCCTGCGCATTGTCGCAGCCCGCCGTGGTGGGCTGAGCGATCTGACGCGCAGTGGCTCCGCAGCAGGCTGCAGGCTGCAGGCGGTGCCAGAATGCTGGGATCAAACCCCCAGGAGATGCCCGATGGCACAGCACGAACTTCGCATGGACAACCAGTGGTTGCCCTTCACGCCCAACCGCGGCTTCAAAGACAACCCGCGCGTCTTTGTTGCCGCTGACGGCATGCACTTCACCACCCACGACGGCAAGCAGGTGATCGACGGCATCTCCAGCCTGTGGTGCGTGGGCGCCGGGCACAACCGCCGCCCGATCAACGAGGCGATCAAGACCCAGCTCGACACACTCGACTACGCCACCGCCTTCAGCGTGGGCAACCCGCAGGCTTTTCTGGCGGCCGAGAAGATCGCGGCGCTGGCGCCAGGCGATCTGAACAAGGTGCTGTTTTGCAACTCGGGCTCGGAAGCGGCTGACACCGCGCTCAAGGTGGCGCTCGCTTACCACCGCGCGCGCGGCGAAGGCCACCGCAACCTCTTCATTGGCCGCGAGCGCGGCTACCACGGGGTGAACTTCGGCGGCATGAGCGTGGGCGGCATTCCGGCCAACCGCAAGGTCTACGGCACCTCGCTGCTGCCGCGGGTGGACCACATGCGCTTCATCCACGATCCGGTGAACCACGCTTACCTGCAAAACGAGGAGCCGGTGTGGGCCGAAGACCCGCTGCTGGAGCTGGAGCAGCGCATTCTGGCGCTGCACTCGCCAGAAAACGTGGCCGCTGTGATCGTCGAGCCCATCGCGGGCAGCGCGGGCTGGTACATCCCACCCAAGGGCTACCTGAAACGCTTGCGTGAGATCTGCGACAAACACGGCATCTTGCTGATTTTTGACGAGGTCATCACCGGCTTCGGCCGCCTGGGCACGCCGTTTGCGGCCGACTTCTACGGCGTGCAGCCCGACATGCTGAATTTCGCCAAAGCGGTCACCAACGGCGTGATCCCGCTGGGCGGCGTGATCTGCACCGACCGCATTTACGACGCCATGATGGGCGCGCACAGCAGCGCACCTGGCCACGCGATCGAGTTCTTCCACGGCTACACCTACTCGGGCCATCCGGTAGCCTGTGCCGCCGCCATCGCCACGCTCGATTTGTTCGAACAGGACAAGCTGTTCGAGCGCGCCGGCGAGATGGGACCGGTGCTCGGCGAAGCGATGCACAGCACGCTCAAGGGCCTGCCCAATGTGATCGGTATCCGCAGCCTGGGGCTGGCCGCCGCGGTCGAACTCGTGCCCATGGCTGGCATGCCGGGCAAGCGCGCGTTCGATATTTTTCTGGACTGTTTCCAGCGCGGTGTGTTGGTGCGCAACGCGGGCGACGTGCTGGTCTTCGCGCCGCCGTTCATCGTCGAGCGTGAGCACATCGAGACCATGGTCAGCGTGCTGGCCGATTCGATCCGCAAGCACGCCTGAGCGCCACCCGCCCATCTCGCCACCCACCCAAAGAGGAACACATGGCTCTCATGGACTTCATCAACCGCCAGTTCATCGACGTCATCGAGTGGGTGGACGACTCGCGCGACACGCTGTCTTACCGCTACCCCGACGACGATAAGCAGATCAAGAACGAAGCGCAGCTGATCGTGCGCGAAGGCCAGATTGCGCAGTTCGTCTATGTGGGCCAATACGCCGATACGCTGGGGCCGGGGCGCCACACGCTCAAGACCGAAAACATTCCCATCCTGGGCGACCTGCTGGGCTGGAAATACAAGTTCCAGACCCCGTTCAAGGCCGACGTTTACTACGTCACCACCCGCGTCTTCACCGGCAACAAATGGGGTACGTCCAACCCGGTCATGATGCGCGACGCCGACTTTGGCGTGGTGCGCATGCGCGCCTTCGGCACCTTTGATTTCAAAATTGTGAACCCGGTGCTGTTCCTCAAAGAAGTGGCTGGCACCGACCACCATTTCCGCCTCGACGAGTTCATGGACGTGATGCGCTCGCGCATCGTCAGCGTGTTCAGCGAAACGCTGGCCACCGCCAAGGTGCCCGCGCTGGACGTGGCCACCCGCTACGGCGAGCTGGGCATCGCTCTGCTGGCGCCGCTGAACGCGGTGATGCGCGAGAAATACGGACTGGAGCTGACCACGTTTGTGCTGGAAAACGTGTCGGTGCCGCCTGAGTTGGAGCAGGCCATCGACAAGCGTGGCGCCATGACCGCCATCGGCAACCTGAACGACTATGTGAAATACAACATGGGCAACGCGCTGGCCGAGGGCAAGGCGGGCGCGGCGGGCATTGGGGCCGAAATGGCCGCCGGTCTTTCCATGGGTCAGGCGATGCTGCAAGGTGGTGGTGCAGGGACTCAGCCGCCCGCGCAACCCGGTTTTGTGCCGGGTGCTGCGCCGACGGCGGGAGCGGCACCAGCGCCATTGGCCATGCTGACGCCCGATCAGGTGGCGCAGACCTTGGGTGTGACGCCAGCCGATGTGATGCAGGAACTCGAAGCCGGCACGCTCAAGGGCCGCCGAATCGGCAGCCAGTGGCGCATTGCGCCCGCAGCGCTGCATGAATTCCTGAACGGCTGAGCGATGCAGCTCAGCGAGCTGTCGGCCCAGCAAAAGCTGGCCTGTCCGGCCTGCGGCGGCGAAGCGCAGTGGAACCCGGCCAAGCAGGCCTTGGTCTGCGCCTACTGCGGCACCGAGTCGCCCTACACCCTGAAAACCGATGGCGAGGTGATTGAGCACGATCTGGTCACCGCGCTCAAAGCCGTGCCCCAAAGCGCGCGCGGCTGGCAAGACGACCGCCGCCCGGTGCGCTGCCAACACTGCCAAGCCATCAGCGTGTTCTCCGGCGCCCAGCAAGGCAAGGCCTGCGATTTTTGCGGCTCGACCGCACTGGTGCCGTTCGAGGAAACCGGTGACATCATCCGGCCCGAGACCCTGCTCCCGTTTGCGGTTGATGAGCCCACTGCGCGCGAGCGGGTGCGCAAGTGGTACGGCTCGCGCTGGTGGGCGCCCAACAACCTCAACCAGAAAGCGCTGACCGACACGCTGCATGGCGTGTACCTGCCTTACTGGACGTTTGACGCCCAGGTTGACGCGCGCTACACGGCCGAGGCCGGCACCTACTTCCAGAACAGCCAGAACAAGCAAGAGATCCGCTGGCACCAGGTCTCAGGCCGCATCGACCATTTTTTCGATGACACCCTGGTATGCGCTTCGCGCGGGGTGCACCCCCAACTGGTGCGGGCGGTGGAGCCGTTTCCCACCACGTCCGAGCGGCTCAAGCCTTACGACCCGGGTTACCTCAGCGGCTGGACGGTGGAGCGTTACCAGCTCGATCTGGTGGGCGCGGCCCAGCAGGGGCGCCAGCGCATGCTCGACGCCGCGCGCCAGATGTGCTCGAACGCCATCCAGGCCGACGCGCAACGCAACCTCCAGGTCGAAGCGCAGTTCGATGAACAGACCTTCAAGCACGTCTTGTTGCCGATCTGGCTGGTCGGTTACCGCTACGGCGCGCGCGACTTTCAGGTCGTGATCAACGGCGCGACGGGCCAGGTGGCGGGCGAGTACCCCAAGAGCTGGGTCAAGATCGCTTTCGCTGTGCTGGCCGCGGCCTTGGTCGGGCTGGCCATGCTCTGGCTGGAGGGGCGCTGAACGCCTGGCTCTAACGGCACATGTTCAACGGCCCATTTGGGCTTTGAACTCGGCGCAGTGGTCTTGCGCAGGCATGGCAGCTGTCTGCCAGACCTGGTCGGCCACAAGCTGATCGGCGCTGGCATCGGTGCGGGTAGCGGTTCCTGTACCGGCGGTGGTGCTGTTGTCGCCCGATTGCATCAACACCACCCGCGCCTTCAACTGCGTGCTCAGGTGCACCGGCACACCCAGATCGCGCCGCACATGCTGGTTGCCCGCCACCAGCAACACGGTTTGGCCTGTGCGCATCGCGCCCTCGGCGGTGCTCGCCAACGCGCGGTCGCGCGCGATCTGCACCCGAGTCATGGGGCCGATCTGCGACTCGGGCAACAGCTGGCAATGGCCTTCGCGAATTTGGTTTTGCTGGGTTTGCAGGGCTGGCGCGGTGAGCCGGTTGTCGAGCGTGGCGTCTTGCATGGTGTGGCGCAACTGGGCGCGCGGCAGGTTGCCGCCCCACACCGGCACGCCCGCGCGCACCGCCCGCATCACCAGCGACCCGTAGACCGCCCAGTCCCAGCCGGCGGCCTCGCTGGCGCTCCAGCCCAGCGCCTGGCGCGCGTCGGCCTCGCTGGCATGGGTTGGCAATTGGCGGGTGTCACCGCCTTGTTCGGCCATCTCGATCACCAGCGCCGCGGCCTGGCGCTGGGCGATCAGCGCGTCCAGCACCTCGCGCTGGCGCTGCTGGTGCTCGGGCGCGTCGTGCTGTTCGCCCAGCAGCAACACCTGGGCGGGCAACAGGCCATCGAGCACCGCGCTGGTGTGGTCTGGCGCGGCCGCTGCAGCCCCCATTGGAAGACCCGGCGCGCAGGCCGACATGGCCAGGGTGAGCGCCAGCAAGC
>JBLIJY010000151.1:0-6094 GCA_047636095.1 Hydrogenophaga sp.
GCTCAGACACCCACACCGCGCGTGCAGACGCGTTCGTCGGGGTGTAGACCTTGCCGGTGAACTGCCTAATCAGCTCGGGCATGTCATACCACTGCGGGGCAGAGCGGCTGAAGCGATTCACAAAATCCACCGCGCGGCTCTCAAACGGTACCAGTTGGCCAGTGGCTCGGTACAGGTCGAACAGGGCCAGCCAGTCGTCGACTTGGTCAATGCGGGCACCGCCCTCGCTCACCGCCTCTGCCAGGCCTTGCTCGGCGCCGCTGTCGTCGCCATTGGCAAAGCGGATCGCCGCCTCCTCCACCTCGGGGTCTTGCGCCACGGCCTGAACGTCGAGCGCGAAGAAATGCGAGGCCGAAAAACTGGAGATCTCCCCGCTGAGCGTGCTGGGCGCAGCCGTGGAAACGGCCATCAGCCCGGTGCGCGAAAGCGGTTTTGCTGGCACCGTCGGGGCGGCGTCTGCGGACTCGCTGCCTTTGGCAGGCAGTCCCTCGCGGCGCGGTACCTGATCGGGGCTGATGGCGGCGGCTTCGTGGCCGGTGATCAGCGTGGGACCCTCGGTTTTGCTGTACTGGCGGGCACGCTGCTGGGCTTGTGCACCATCGGCTGCCAAAGGTTGACCCCTTCTTTCACCTTGGCGAGCGATTGGGGCAGCGCCAGCGCCAGGCGGACCGAAGCCAGTGGTCAGGGAGTCTGGGCCCTTGGTTTTCCACCACTGCATCGACATCTGGGCTTCGATCTCGTCGATTTTCTTCAGCGTCATCACCCGATCGTCTGGGGTGGCTGGCACCAGACTGCTTTGAAAGAACGACGGGCGCGGCCCCTGACCCGCATCGATGCTCACTTCGCGGCTGCGGATCTTGCGCAGCATATCAAACTCGCGTTTGCGCACGAAATCGTTGCGCCGCTTGCGCTCGATCATCTCCTTGAGAGCGGCCTTGTTGTAGCCGCTCTCACGATCGGGGAAGCGCGTGTCCAGATCCGCCCAGCTCGTGGTCGGGTTGCGAACAAACCTCGCCACCTTGGAGAGAAAACCGCCGCTGGATTCGTCCTTGGACATGGGATGAGGTTACCGGAAGTCGGGAGGACTGAAAGGGAGAAATGCCAGCTTCAATCGCCGAACATTTTCTGCTTGAGCTCGCGGCGCTGCTGCGCTTCCAGCGAGAGGCTGGCGGTGGGGCGGGCCATCAGACGGCCGACGCCAATGACTTCCCCTGTCTCGTCGCAATAACCATAGTCGCCACTGTCGATGCGCCCAATGGCCTGCTCGATCTTCTTGAGCAGCTTGCGCTCGCGGTCGCGGGTGCGCAGTTCCAGCGCGTGCTCTTCCTCGATGGTGGCCCGGTCGGCTGGGTCTGGCACCACCACCGTGTCTTCGCGCAGGTGCTCGGTGGTCTCGCCAGCGTTGGCCAGCATGTCAGCGCGCAGCTGGATGAGCTTGCGCCGGAAATAGGCCATCTGAAACTCGCCCATGTACTCGTCATCTGGCATGGCCATGATGTCTTCGTCGGTGAGCTGATCAACCGACAAGGTCTTCCAGTTGTTGGCGCGCTTGGGGTCTTTGCGGATGGCGGAGGGCACGGGAGGCGTCATGACAACACGTTCATTCGTGGTGGAAAAAGTTGCTTTGGCAGCGTCAGGTGCGTGGGTTGGCACCACGTCGGCCTGGGTCATCTGCTCCATCATCACTTTTTTGGCCGCGCGCTTGCCCAGCGGGCGGGGCGTGGCCTCAACGGCGGCCTGAGCCGCCTGCGCCTTGGCCTGGGCCGATTTGGCGGCCAAAGTCATGGGCTTGACCGCTGACACAGCGGCGGCTGGCTTGGTCTGTTTGGCGGACTTGGGCACAGCGACTGCTGCGGGTTTGCTGGCTGCTGGCGCCTGGGCGCTGGTCTGGGTGGCGGGTTTGGTCACTGGCTTGGATGCGGTTGGGGGAACAGAGCGCGCAAGCATCTCGGCGGATGTCTTGGTGGCAACTTGGTTGGGCACCTTGGCGGTGGGCTTGGCAGCGCCAGAGGCTTTGGCAAGCCTGGCGGATGTGCTCACCGACGTGGCGCAGGGGGTCGATGGTTGGGCGTCTGAGGCCTTGGTCATCGGCTTGGATGGCGTTTTCACCGGCCTCTCGGCATCGGCCTTGGCTGCAGCAGCCTCGCCTGCGCCAGCAGGCGACCCCGTCTTGGCCTTGACGGGCTGGGCGTTTGTTGCTGACTTCTTGGCCAAAGCTTTCACAACGGATGTCCTCTGTGTGTCTGACGGCGCGTGACGCGGCGCAGACGGGGTGGGTCGTGGGCGCGTGCCCGGCGCCGCCATGCTTGCCGATGAGGCTGGAAAACCCTGGGTTATACCCCCAATCGGTTTGCCGACGGGTGTCTTCGGCGCGAGAGCCGGTGCAGCGCCGGGCTGGCGTGGGCTGCGCGCCACGGGGGCAGTCTTGACCGACGGCTGCGGCGGCGGCTCCGAGCGAAAGCCCAGGCGCTGAAGAAACGAGATCAACATCATGGTGGCTCCTACCTGTGAATCACGCTGTCACGCAGCCGCAGGGTCAAACCAGCGACTGATCCAGACCCTGCACCAGAATGTCGCGCGGCAGGTCCAGCCCAATGAACACCATCTTGCTCACCCGCGGTTCGCTTTCGGCCCAGGCCGGACCGAGATCGCTGCCCATGAGCTGGTGCACGCCCTGAAAAATCACCTTGCGGTCGGTGCCTTCCATGTGGAGCACGCCTTTGTAGCGCAGCATGCGCGGGCCATAGACTTGCACCACCGCACCCAGGAAATCTTCCAGCTTGGCCGGGTTGAACGCCCGGGTGGCGCGGTAGACGAAGCTTTTCACGTCATCGTCGTGGTGGTGATGGTGGCCCGGGCCTGCGGCACCGTGCTGGTGTGACGGGTGATCGCAGTGCTCGCCATGTTCATGTTCGCCATGGGCGGCATGGTCGTGACCGTGATCGTGATCGTGGTCATCGACATTGAGGAAATCGGGATCGATGTCGAGCTTGGCGTTGAGGTTGAAGCCACGCAGGTCGAACACCTCCTTGAGCGCCACCTCGCCAAAATTCACGGGGCGCATCGGTGCACGTGGGTTCATGTGCTTCAAGCGGTGCGTCAGCGCATCGAGTGCCTCAGCGCTGACCAGATCGGCCTTGCTGATGAAGATCTGGTCGGCAAAACCCACTTGGCGACGCGCTTCCTGGCGGTCGTTGAGTTGCTGGGCGGCGTGTTTGGCATCCACCACGGTGAGGATGGAATCGAGCAGGTACTGCTCGGCCACCTCGTCGTCCATGAAAAAGGTTTGTGCCACCGGGCCTGGATCGGCCAGGCCGGTGGTCTCGATCACCACGCGGTCGAAATCGAGCTCGCCTTTGCGTTTTTTCTCCGCTAGGTCCTGCAAGGTCGCGCGCAGGTCGTCGCGGATGGTGCAGCAGATGCAGCCGTTGCTCATCTGGATGATGTTCTCGGTGGTATCGGCCACCAGAATTTCGTTGTCGATGTTCTCTTCGCCGAACTCGTTTTCGATCACCGCGATTTTCTGCCCGTGGGCTTCGCTCAGCACGCGCTTGAGCAGCGTGGTTTTGCCTGCACCGAGGAAGCCGGTGAGGATGGTGGCGGGAATCAAGGACATGGGCGGCGGTCTCCAACAGCAAAGTCTGAGCGCGGATCCGACCGGGCGCCGGGTCACTATTCAGGCCCGGGAGTGTAGTGCAACGCACCGACACCCGCATGACTGGTGGCCCAGCGCTGCGCGAACTACCGGGGTTTGCTGCCTGGCGGACCCCGCGGATCACAGGGCAGCGCGGCTGGCGGACGGGTATCGTCTGCGGCAGCGGCCGGCGGTTTTTTGGCCTGCGCGCGCGGGTGAGCGGCGTCGTACACGCGCGCCAGATGCTGAAAATCAAGCCGGGTGTAGACCTGTGTGCTGCCGATGCTGGCGTGGCCCAGCAGCTCTTGCACCGCGCGCAAGTCGCCGCTGGACTGCAGCAAATGGCTGGCGTAAGAGTGGCGCAGCATGTGCGGATGCACCGGCGTGGCCAGACCCGCCAGTTGCGAGCGCCGCTTGAGCCGCACGCGAATGTGCTGCGGCGTCAGGCGCTGGCCACGCGCCCCGATGAACAGCGCCGGGTCGTCTTTGGCCCAGGCGGCGCGCGCTTGCAGCCACAGCGCCAGCGCGGCCAGCGCGTCGGCGCCCACCGGCACGCTGCGCCGCTTGCTGCCTTTGCCCAGCACCTGCGCCTCGCCAGCCTGCAGGTCGATCCAGCCACGCGCTTGCGCACTAGGCAGCGCGTCCAGCCCGAGCAGCTCGCCGATACGCAGGCCACAGCCATACAGCAGTTCGGTGATGCAGGCGTCGCGCGCGGCCAGCGCCGGGTCGTCGTCGGCTTGGGTGAAGCTGGCCAGCGCCACCGATTCGTCCACCCCCAGCGCCTTGGGCAGCGGCTTGCCGGCCTTGGGCGCACGAACGCCTTGCACCGGGTTGTGGTCGAGCTCGCCCTGGCGCCCGAGCCAGACGTAAAACCCCCTCCAGCCCGAGAGAATCAGGGCGATCCCGCGCGCGCTGCGCCCCGCGCTGTGCATCTGCGCCACCCAGCGGCGGATATGTGCGGTCTGCACCTGGCGCAGACCCAGGCCCGTCTCGGCCGCCTGCTCGTTCAGGCGCTGCAGGTCGCCGGTGTAGAGCACCACCGTGCGATCGGCGAGGCGTTTTTCGACCCGTACATGATCCAGGTAGCGCCGCACCAGGTCGGCGTCTGGCGACTGCACCAAGCGGGGGGCCGTGTCGCGCTCGGTCACCGGTTCAGGGCCGCAGGCGCGAGAGCGCGGCGCTGCTGAGCTCGCCGATGCGTTGCAGGAAATCGGTGCCCATGTCGGCGGTGAAGCGCCCGGCGTCGGCCGAGGCCAACACCAGCAGGCCAAAAGCCTGTGGCGCGATGCCCGCGCGCAGGGGCACCAGCGCGATCGAGGCCACCGAGGCCGGATCGACCAACCAGTGCGCGGCCTCCAGGCCTGGGTTGGCGCCGCAATACGGCAAGCTGAGCGAGTGGGCGAAGGCGATGGCGTCTTCGCTGGCGCCCAGCGCGTAGTCCTCGCCCGCGAATTCGCTCGCCACGCCCCAGACCTTGATCGCCACCTGCGGCACCAAAAAGCGCGCCGCCAGCTCACTCACCACCACCCGAGGCAGTTCGCGCGTCTCGCGGGCGAGCAGCAGTTCGCGCGTCCAGCGCTGCAGGCGGTCGGCAATCGCTGTGTTTTCGTGACCGTGGCGGATCATGCCGGCGGCCTTGAGCTCCAGCGCTTTGATCTTTTCACGCAACATCTCGGCTTGGCGCACTTGCAGGCTGATGGCGCGGTGGCTGTGCGGGCTGGTGAGTTCAACAGCGGCCAGCAGGCTGGCGTGGCGCTCGAAGAAGTCGGGCGTGTTGGCCAGGTAGTTGGCGATGTCGTCTTCGGTGATCGGGGGCAGGGTGGGTTCGGTCATGGCGCAGACGGTACAGCAGAGGGTTGAGGCGGCGACCTTCGGGCAAGCAAGCAAGCAGACAGATCAGGGCAGCTCAGGCAGCTCCAGCTCGCCCTCGAACACGGTGGTGGCCGGGCCGGTCATCAGCACCGGCGCGCGGTGCTCGGGCGTGTCTTGCCAGGCGATGGTGAGCCGTCCACCCCGGGTCTGCACATCGACCTCGGCGTCCAGCAAACCCAGCCGAATGCCGGCCACCACCGCCGCGCAGGCGCCCGTGCCGCAGGCCAGGGTCTCACCCGCGCCGCGCTCAAACACCCGCAGCCGCGCGGTACGGCGGTCGATCACCTGCAAAAAGCCCACGTTGACCCGCTCGGGAAACCGCGTATGGCGCTCGATCAACGGCCCCCAGGCCTCGACCGGTGCGGTGTCGACATCGCCCGCCAGCAGCACCGCGTGGGGATTGCCCATCGACAGCGCCGACAACAGCACCTCGCCCACGCCGGGCAAATCGAGCGGCCAGCGCTCGAAGCCGCCCATGGGCTGGGCTGGCAAGCCGCTGGCGTCGAAAGGCACTTGCGCCAGATCAAACACCGGGGGGCCCATGTCGACCGTCACGCGGCCGTCGTCCAGCAAACGCAGCGAGAGTTC
>JBLIJY010000152.1:0-6091 GCA_047636095.1 Hydrogenophaga sp.
AGGCGCACCGGCCGGGCGACGCGGTGCGAACTCGCCCCGCAGTGCGGCTCGCTCGCCGTTGCCGCGGTCCGCAGCGCCCCGTTCGGCGAAGCGGTCACCACCGCGGTCGTTGCGGGCAGGGCCGCTGGAAAAGCCAGAGGGACCCGAGGGACGTGCACCCATGCCGGGTGCGCCACGGTCGGCAAAAGCGCGCGGTGCCGGGCGGCTGTCGCCAGCGCGCTCAAAGCGGTTGTCGCTGCGGGGAGCAGCAGCAGGGCCACGGTTGTCAAACCGACCGGCATCGCCACGTTGCTCGAAGCGGCCACCCTCAGCGCCCGATGGGCCATGGCCGGCGTTGCCGCGCGGTGCGCCGTCAAAGCGATTGCCTTCGAAACGCGGTGCATCGCCACGGCCTTCAAAGCGTGGGCCGCCGCGATCTGGCGCGCCACGGCGATCGCTGAAGCGGTCGTTGCCACGCGATGCGTTGGCGTAGTTGCGGCCTGGGGCGCCACGGCCCATGGGCGGCTCATTCACCGGAGCGCGCTGGCGCGGCTCCATGCCTTCCACAGTCGCCACAGCGATACGCTGGCGGGTAAACGCTTCGATGTCGAAGATTTTGCGGCGGTCGCGCATCTCGGCAAAGGTGATGGCCAGACCATCGCGCCCAGCGCGGCCGGTGCGGCCGATGCGGTGGGTGTAGTCCTCGGCCTTCATCGGCAGACCGAAGTTGAAGACGTGGGTGATGGTGGGCACGTCAATACCGCGGGCGGCCACGTCGGTGGCCACCAGGATCTGCACCTGGCCGTTGCGCAGCGCCATCAGGCGGCGGTTTCGCATGCCTTGGCTGAGCGCGCCATGCAGTGCCACAGCGGCAAAGCCGACCTGCTGCAAATCGGTGGCCAGGCCATCACACTCTATCTGCGTGCTGCAGAAAACGATGGCTTGGTTGATGCCGGTGTCGCGCAGCCAGTGGTCGAGCAACTTGCGCTTGTGATCCGCGTTGTCGGCCCAGAACAGCTTTTGCTCGATGTTGGCATGCTGCTCCTGCGGGGAATCGATCTGCACCTTTTGCGCATGCTTGCCGCCTTCGTGCATCACGCGCATGGCGAGCTGCTGGATGCGTGGCGCGAAGGTGGCGGAGAACATCATGGTCTGGCCGCGCTGGCTGGTCAACTCATTGATCTCGGCGAGGTCGTCGGAGAAGCCCAGATCCAGCATGCGGTCGGCCTCATCGACCACCAGGAATTGCACCTTGTCGAGCTTGAGCTGCTGCGAACGCTGCAAGTCCAGCAGGCGGCCGGGGGTGGCGACCACCAGATCGGCGTTTTGCAGCTTGGCGATCTGCAACTGGTAAGGCATGCCGCCCACCACGTTGGCGATGCGCAGGCCACGGCAGTGGCGCACCAGGTCGATGGCGTCGTTCGCCACCTGCTGCGCCAGTTCGCGCGTGGGGCACACGATCAGGGCGCCGGGCACAGCGGCCTTGAAATTGCGCGCGCTGGTCGGGTCTTTGCGCTTGGGGCGCTTCGGTGCAGCCTCGCCCCGGGCCAGAGCCTCAGCGCCAGCGCGCTCGAAATCGGCGCGCTCTTTGGCCTCAGTGGCAGCTTGCTGCTTGAGCAGGGTGTGCAGCACGGGCAGCAAAAAGGCGGCGGTTTTGCCGCTGCCGGTCTGGCTGGACACCATCAGGTCGGCGAAACGCTGCCCGCCTTCGGCCAGCATGGCTTTGGGGATCACATTGTTCTGCACCTGGGTCGGCTGCACATAACCGAGGTCGGCACAGGCTTGCACCAGCTCGGGCGCCAGGCCCAGCAGCTCAAAGCCGTTGGGTTCTGTCACTGCGGGTTCGGCGGTGTCCAGCTCGACCTCGGCGCTCAGGATGTCGCCTGTGGTGTCGGACGCGGTGGAAGGTGTGAAGGAGGTGGAATCGGGCGTGATTTCGCCGCGTTCTTCAAAAGAGTCGCTCATGTTCGTCCTTGCGCTTGGGCGCAATTGACCGAATCTAGGCACAGGAATTGGCGCCGCCATGCTTAGCAGGCGCTCCCGGGCGCTGAATCCGTTCGTGGTTACAAAACATCAACCATCAAACGGGCAACGCGCCCTGGGTCACAAAATATCGGGTGACACCGGGAGCGAATGACCTCTTCCGCGTGACCGCTGGCGTTTGCCAGGGCGGTTGGCGTTTCCTTCAATAGGACGCGCCTGCGTGGTTCGAGAGGCCTGTGTGTGAGGCAGATGCACAAATCAACGCAGTTACCTGCGAAGCCCACGATTATGGCAGATTTCTGGGGAAAACCCTAGATTTATTCCTCAGCCTAGTACGGCCGAGACGATCTGGAACAAGATCGCCGCCAACACAGCGGTGGCGGGCACAGTGATGATCCAGGCGGCCACGATGCGCAGCACAGCCGAGCGCTTGACGATTTCTTTCTTGTAAGCCTTCTTGAACGCCCGGCGCTCGTTTTTGGCAAACACCGCGCCCTCGCTCTGCTCGCGCAGCTTGGTACGCCGCTTCATGTCGGCCAACATGCGCTTTTTGTCTGCCACTTCGGCCGTCTGAAAACGCTGTAAGTAGGCCTGAACCTCTTCCCGATCCTCGCCTTGATGGCCCGCAAAAACCACGGCTTCCATCTTGCTGTAGTTGACCTTGAGCAGCTCGCGCAAGAACCCCACGCCGAACACCGCACCGATCGTTACATGGGTGGTCGAGACCGGCATGCCGAGCTGCGAGGCAAAGATGACGGTGATGGTCGCGGCCATCGCAATCGAGTAGGCGCGCATATTGTCGAGCTCGGTGATCTCCTTGCCCACCGTCTTGATGAGCCGCGCGCCATACAGCGCCAGACCGACCGACAGCCCCAGCGCGCCCAGCACCATGACCCACAGCGGGGTGGCCGCCTTGGTGGCAATCGCACCACTCTTCACCGCCTCGTAGATCGCGGCCAACGGCCCGACCGCGTTGGCCACATCGTTGGCACCGTGGGCGAAGCTCAGCAGCGCAGCCGAACACACCAGCGGCCAGGTGAACAGGCGGTTCACGCCTTGCTTGGTGTTGTCCTGCTTCTGCGACAGACGCGCCACCGGTTTGCGCACCAGCACCAGAACGATCGCTGCGATGAAGGCGCCGCCGATCACCGCAGCGATGAAGGATACGTGCACCAGCTGTCCCAGGCCCTTGAGCATCATGTAGGTGCCAAACGCCCAGGCCATCACCGCAATCAGCCAGGGCACGACGCGGGCGGCCGCTTCTGTCATTTCGCTGCGGTAGGTGATGCTGCGCTTGATGATGTAGAGAAAGGCAGCGGCGATACCACCACCGGCGAGTGGCGAAATCAGCCAGCTGAGCACGATGTTGCCGATGGTGTCCCAGTTCACCAGACCCCAGCCACCGGCTGCGATGCCAGCGCCCATGACCGCGCCAATGATGGAGTGGGTGGTGGAAACCGGCGCACCGATGGCGGTGGCCAGGTTGAGCCACAAGGCACCGGCCAGCAAGGCGGAGAACATGACCCAGGCAAACAGGCTGGCATCGGCGATTTGCTGGCTGTCGATGATGCCGCCCTTGATCGTGCCCACCACCTCGCCGCCCGCCACGATGGCGCCCATGGCCTCGAACACAGCCGCGATCAGGATCGCCCAGCCCATGGTGATCGCGCCTGAGCCCACCGCCGGACCCAGGTTGTTGGCCACATCGTTGGCACCGATGTTCATCGCCATGTAAGCGCCCACCACCGCACTGATGATGAGCAACCACACGGCCGGACCGGACAGCCCAGGCAGATCGCCACCGTAAAGCGAGGCAAACAGCCCCACCAGCAACAAGAAGGCCAGCGCGGCGCCCAACTGCAACACATCCTGATTTTGGGACACGAAGCCCGCACGAGATCTTTTTGTCATGATTCCTTCATATGAATCGCACGATTTTGACACGCAGGCGGCGTGCCAAGAATCACCAACAGACGTCTGTCAGCGCGGGCAGCCCATCAGCGCAGGAAGTGCGTCCGGTAGTGCTCCAGTTCGTCGATCGACTCGTGCACATCGGCCAGGGCGGTGTGCTTTTGCTGCTTCTTGAAGCTGTTGTACACCTCAGGTCGCCAGCGTTTGGCCAGCTCTTTGAGGGTGCTCACGTCCAGACACCGGTAGTGAAACCAGTCTTCGAGCTTGGGCATGTACTTCACCAGAAAGCGCCGGTCCTGACTGATGGTGTTGCCGCACATGGGCGATCCGCTTTTGGGCACGTACTGGCGAATGAAGGCCAGCAGCTCGGTTTCTGCGGCGGCCTCGTCCACCGTGCTGGCGCGCACCTTGTCGATCAGCCCGCTTCTGCCGTGGGTGCCTTTGTTCCAGGCGTCCATGGCGCCCAGCACCGCATCGCTCTGGTGGATCACGATCACCGGTCCTTCGACCCGCGGTGTGAGCTGCGGCCCGGTGATCACCACCGCGATCTCCAGCAAATGCTCCTTCTCCGGGTCCAGGCCGCTCATCTCGCAGTCCAGCCAGATCAGGTTTTGGTCGCTCTTGGCCAGGGTGGTGGGGGCTGTATCGCTGCTGGCGGGCGAAGCAGCCGAAGTGAGGTTGGACAAGGGGGTGTCGGGTGTGGTGTTGAAACTCATCCTTCGATTTTCGCTGATGCGGGCGGTGGCCCTGGTGCCAGCGCAGGCGCCAACGCTTCGATAGACTCCACCCCATGGATTTTGCTGCCTGGTCGATGACCGCTACCTTCTGTGCCCTGCTCCTGCTCGGCCTCTTCGTGCGCGTGGCCCTGGCCAGCCGACAGATTCGTTTTGTCGCACGCCATCGCAACGCGGTACCGCTTGCGTTCGCCGACACAGTGCCGCTCGCAGCACACCAAAAGGCGGCCGATTACACGGTGGCCAAGTCGCGCTTGGGCCTGATCGACGTGTCTTTCGAGGCCGCCTTGCTGCTGGTCTGGACGCTGCTCGGCGGACTCGACTGGCTCAACAACCTGCTGCTGGACGCCATGGGCAGCGGTTTTTGGCAGCAACTCGCGCTGCTGGCAGCTTTCGCCGCCATCGGCGGCCTGCTTTCGCTGCCACTGGCCTGGTGGTCCACGTTTCGCACCGAGGAGCACTTTGGTTTCAACAAGATGACGCCCGCGCTTTGGTTGGCTGATCTGGCCAAGGGGACGCTGGTGGGTGCGCTGGTCGGGCTGCCGATCGCCGCGCTGGTGCTGTGGCTCATGGGCGCCGCTGGCCCACTCTGGTGGCTGTGGGCCTGGGGCGCCTGGATGGTGTTCAACCTGCTCGCGCTGGTGCTCTACCCCACACTGATCGCGCCGCTGTTCAACAAATTCGAGCCCCTGCAAGACGAAACCCTCCAAGCACGGGTGCAAGCGCTGATGCAGCGCTGCGGGTTTGCAGCCAAGGGCTTGTTCGTGATGGACGGCAGCAAGCGCAGCGCCCATGCCAACGCCTACTTCACCGGCTTCGGTGCCGCCAAGCGGGTGGTGTTCTTCGACACCTTGCTGCAACAGCTCTCGCCACCCGAGATCGACGCGGTGTTGGCGCACGAGCTCGGCCACTACAAACACCGCCACATCATCCAGCGCGTGGTGCTGCTGTTTGCGATGAGTTTGCTGGGCTTTGCTGCGCTGGGCTGGGTCTCTGGCCAGGCGTGGTTTTACAGCGGCCTGGGTGTCACGCCCTCGCTGACTGCGCCCAACGATGCGCTGGCATTGATCCTGTTCCTGATGGTGGTGCCGCTGTTCACCTTTTTCCTCTCGCCGCTGATGGCGCAGCTCTCGCGCCGCCACGAGTTCCAGGCCGACGCCTACGCGGTGCGCCAGACCAGCGGCACAGATCTGGCCAGCGCCTTGCTCAAGCTCTTCAAGGACAACGCCAGCACCCTCACCCCCGACCCGCTCTACGCCCGTTTCTACTACTCGCATCCACCCGCCAGCGAACGGCTGGCACGGCTGCGGGCCGCACACTGAACCCACCATGAACCCCATCCACCAAAACCGCCGCGCGCTCTCCGCCACCGAGATCGTCACCCACCTGACCCAGCTCAACGGAGACGCTGCTCAAGGCTGGAAGCTGATCGACGGCGCGCTGGAAAAAACCTTTCCGTTTGCCAACTTCCACGAGACCATGGC
>JBLIJY010000153.1:0-6071 GCA_047636095.1 Hydrogenophaga sp.
CTCGATCACCGCCCCGGCTGCGCCCGGGCCGGTGTGGCCTTCCAGCAGCACCACGCGGGTGGAAGCCACGTTGAGCGAAAGCCGCAGCAAGGTGGTGAGCAGCAACACGGTGGGGAACACCGAGAAGTCCAGCGGGCGCTTCATGTAGGCCGCCACCATCATCACCACCAGCGCCAAGGCGATGTTGAGGGTGAAGAAGGTGTCGAGCAGCCAAGGCGCCATCGGCAGCACCATCATGGAGAGCACGATGATCACCAGCATGGGCGCAGCCAGACCACCGGCCCAGGCGGCGTTGCGCCGGAACCATTGCTGCAGGGGCATCAGAGCGTTCATGTGGATGTCTTCTTGGTGTGTGGGTCGAGCTCAGACGGCACCTGGGGCACTGGCATGGCGCCAGGGGCTGCGCCTTCGCCTCTGAGCGATGCTTTGAGCTGGTAGACATAGGCCAGCACCTGCGCCACCGCGGTGTAAAGCCCAGCGGGAATTTCGCTGTCAATCTCGGCGTGGGCGTAGAGCGCGCGCGCCAGCATGGGCGACTGCAATACCGGCACTTTGTTGGCCTTGGCCACATCGCGGATGCGCATCGCCAGCAGGTCAGCGCCTTTGGCGATCACACGCGGTGCGTTCATGGTGGCGTCGTCGTAGCGGATCGCCACCGCGTAGTGGGTCGGGTTCATCACCACCAGATCGGCGCGCGGCACCGCGCTGATGCTTTTGCGCTGTGCCATTTCGCGCTGGCGCGCACGCCGCTGCGACTTCACATGGGGGTCGCCCTCAGACTCTTTGTGTTCGCGCTTGACCTCTTCCAGCGACATCTTCAGGCGGCTAGCGTGCAGGAATTTTTGCAGCGGTACATCGATCACCGCAAACAGCAGCACCACCACCAGCAGCAGCGTGACCCCGGTGGATATCCAGCCCCCAAGCTGGCCCAGCGCACCCTCCAGCGGCATCAGCACCAGGGTGGCGAACGCCGCCACATGCGCACCAATGAACTGCCAGGCCACCACGCCGATCACCGCGGTGATGCCGGCGAGCTTGGCGGTATCGGTCAGCTTTTGTTTGGAGAACAGCTGACCGATGCCCTTCAAAGGACTCAAGCGGGTGAGGTCGGGCGTGATCGGTTTGGTGCTCAGCGCCCAGCCGCCCGAGGCCACGATGGCGGTCAACGCAATGGCCAGCACCACCAGGCCCAGCGGCAGCGTCAGCAAGATGCCTTGCATGCCCGCAGCGGCCAGCAGATCCAGCATCTGCTCGGGTTTTTGTAGGGTGCTGTGGTCAAAGCGCAGGTGCGAGCGCAGCGCCATGCGCAAGCCCTCAAACCCGGTGGGCAACAGCGTGACCAGCACCAGGGCGCCACCACCGAGCACCGCCAGGTTAGAGAGGTCTTTGGAGCTGGGCACCTGCCCGTCGCGGCGCGCTTTTTGCAAGCGTTGCGCTGTGGCGGGTAGGTTCTTGTCCTGACTGGAGGATTCCATGGCTCTGACTCATCGGGGGGATGGCCAGATTGTGGAAGTCGGGTCGAAAGACTAAAGGGGAATAAGGCGCGGTGAAACCGTGCTTATCGGAGATTGCGCGTGCGGGTTTTTGCGGGAGCGGTACGGCCGCGACAGCCCTTTCTAAAAACCCAGACTCGCCAGCAGATCGTCCACCTGGGCCTGGTTGGTCACGACATCGGTGCGGCCCTCGGAATCGACCACCGGGCCTTGCAAGGGTGCCGAGGCCAGCACATGGTCCTGCCCCGGTTTACCGGCAGGCGCGGACTCCAGCAGCAAGGCCAGGAGCTGCTCTTCGATGGTGGCGGCCACCTGCACCACGCGCGCCACCACCTGGCCGGTGAGGTCGTGAAAGTCTTGCGCCAGCATGATCTCGGTCAGGCGCGCGTCGTTGCGCTTGCTGGCCTGCGCGATCGCCTGCGCCATATGACGCAGCTCAGGCATGGCAGCACCCAGACCGGGCACGCCCGCAATGGTGGCGTCGAGTTTCAGGGCCTGGCGTGTGATCTCCAGCTGATCGGCTTTGGCCTCATCGACCAGGTTGAGCACTTTCTCGGCCGCCTCGCCTGTCAGGCGAGCGATGTACTGCAGGCGGCTGCGGGCATCGGGCAGTTCTTGCACCGCACCCTGCAACTTGGGGTCCATCGCACCTTGCAACTTGGGTGTGAAGCCCAGCTCGTTGAGCGCATCGTGCAACTGGCGGGTGATGCCGCCGAGCTTGTTGAAGATCTCGCGGCCGGGATCGATCTCGGATTGGTTCATGACTGCCTTCCGATCACAGGCCAGATTTCTTGACAATATTGGCCAGTTTCTCTTCCAGTGTGGCCTTGGTGAAGGGCTTGACGATGTAGCCGGCCGCGCCGCCTTGCGCCGCCATCACGATGTCTTCCTTGCGCGCCTCGGCTGTGACCATGAGCACCGGCAGGTGTTTGAGTCTCTCGTCTTTCTTGATCTCGGCGAGCAGCTCAAAACCGTTCATGTTCGGCATATTGATGTCGGTCACGACGAAATTGAAGCTGCCATTGCGCAATTTGTTGAGCGCAATCGCACCGTCTTCGGCCTCGTCGGCATCGGCGTGGCCGATTTCCTTGAGCAGGTTGCGCACGATGCGGCGCATGGTGGAGAAGTCGTCAACGATCAGGAATCTCAACGGAGTGGACATGGCGGCCTCCAGCGGCAGGGTAAAAAAAGAAGAGAAATGGAAGATGGACACAGCGCGATCACCGTACAGCCCCTGTTGGGAGTTTCGGCAGATCTCGCACAATCTGAAGCGCGCTGGGTGCCACGCTGCGCAGCGGCTCAGCTGCTGCGCCCGCGCCGGTTGACGGGGCGGGTGGGATTGCTGGGAGCGTGGCAGTACGGGCGCCGGGCATCAGTCGCTCTTCGGCCTCCTGGGTCAGCACCACGATGCTGATGCGCCGGTTGACTGGGTCGCTGGGCGCTTCGGGGGTTCGCAACTGGCTCGACGCCAAGCCCTCCACCCGCAGCAGCTTGCTGTCGAGCAGGCCACCAGCCACCAATTCGCGGCGCGAGGCGTTGGCCCGATCGGCTGACAACTCCCAGTTGCTGTAACCGCGCTCGCCGCTGCCGTAGGGCGTGGCATCGGTGTGGCCGGCCAGCGCGATGCGGTTTTCCACATCGCCGAGTGCCACACCGATGGCGCGCAGAATTTCCCGCATGTACGGCTTCACCAGCGCGCTGCCGGTATCGAACATCGGCCGATTTTGCTCATCGACGATTTGGATATGCAAGCCATCGACGGTTTTCTCCAGCTCGATCTGCGAAGCGTATTCGGCCAGCTTGGGGTTGCTCATGATCGCGTTGGCCAGCTTGAGCTGCAGCGCCTCGATGCGCCCCTCGTCTCGGCGCGCCTGGTTAGCGCGCGCCATCTGAGCACCCATGAGTTTGGCGGCGCGCTCGGCATCCCCGCTGTCTATCTGCCCGAGTTTGGCGCTGAGGTCGCGCCCACCACCGGGCAAGATGCTGTTGCTGTTGCCGGAGCCTGCGCCGCCCAGTAGCGTCACCTTGATCGGCGTGTTGAAGTAGCTCGCAATGCCTTGCAACTCGCCCTGAGCGGTGGAACCCAGCAGCCACATCAGCAGGAAAAAAGCCATCATGGCGGTCACGAAGTCGGCGTAAGCGATCTTCCACGCGCCCCCGTGCGCCGTATGCGTCGTCTTTTTGATGCGCTTGATGATGATCGGCTGGAGTTTTTTATCGGTAGCCATCAGCCATCCCCATGCTGTACGAAACGGCGCTGGCTCATGCCTTGCTGCCTTTCAAATGGTCTTCCAGCTCAAGGAAGCCGGGGCGCTCGGTAGAGAACAGCACCTTGCGACCAAACTCGATGGCGGTGATGGGCGCATAGCCCTGCATGCTGGCCAGGAGCGTGGTCTTGATACACAGCAGCTCTTTGCTGCCCTCTTCCATCTTTTGCTCCATCACACCGGCCAGCGGCTCGACCATGGCGTAGGCCAGAAAGATGCCGAGAAAAGTGCCCACCAGCGCCGAGCCGATCATGGCGCCGAGCACCGCGGGCGGCTGCCCCACCGAGCCCATGGTTTTGATCACGCCCAGCACCGCAGCCACGATGCCAAATGCCGGCAGACCGCCCGCCAGGCGGGTGATGGCCCCCACCGGCCCGTGGGCTTCCTGGTGGTGGGTCTCGATCTCGGCGTCCATCAGCGATTCGATCTCGTGCGCGTTGAGGTTGCCCGAGACCATCATGCGCAGGTAGTCGGTGATGAACTCCACCACGTGGTGGTCGCCCGCAATGGACGGGTACTTCTGGAACAGGGGCGACTCGTCCGGGCTCTCCACGTCCTGCTCGATCGCCATCAGGCCTTCCTTGCGCGCCTTTTGCAAGATGTCGTATTGCAGCGCCAGCAACGCCATGTAACGCGCTTTGGTGTACTTGGAGCTCTTGAACGCGGCCAGCACCGCGGCCATGGTGGCTTTGAGCACCTTGGGCTGGTTGCACACCACAAACGCGCCCAGCGCACCGCCACCGATGATGAGCATCTCTAGCGGCAAGGCCTTGAGGATGACCAGCATGTTGCCGCCTGCCAGCATGTAACCGCCAAAAATGCAGCCCAGCGCAACCACGTAACCAATGATGACAAGCATATTCCAGGCCTTGGCCGATGAGGTGGGTGAGGAGACAGGGGTGAGGGCCAAGTGCGACACGCGGCCACTGACCTGCTTTTCGTATTGGTCAACTGTAGGCAGGCTTGAGCCACCCCATCAACGCGAAAAGGGCCCCGATGGGGGCCCTTTTCGAAGTTTGAAAACAAACGGCGGATTCAATGCAAGCGAAGTCCGCCCGCTGCACTGCCCTTGCCAGCGCGCGCTGGTGGCTCGCACAGGCCACAAACAAACTGGCGCGCATTCTCGTAAGGCTCGGTCACAAAGTTGCCACCGCAGCAAGAGCATTTGGTGAGCGTGAGCATGCTGTTGTCAACAAACTTCACCAGCCGCCAGGCGCGCGTGACTGACAGCAGCGGATCAATCGCGCTGGCCGTCATCTGCTCGGTGTAGAGGCGAAACGCTTTGATCACCGTATCGATATCTTCCAGTTCACTGGTCTTGGACAGGTACTCGTGGATGTTCAGAAACAGCGAGGCGTGGATGTTGGGCTGCCAGGTCAGGAACCAGTCGGTGGAGAAAGGCAGTTGCCCTTTGGAGGGGCTCTTGCCCGCCACCTCTTTGTACAGCCGCAGCAAGCGCTCATAAGACAGGCTGGTTTCGTACTCCAGCACCTGCAGGCGCGCACCCAGCTTGATCAGGGAAATGGCGCGCTCGATGTCGCGCGATTCGTTGAGGATGCTTTTCTGGGTGGCCATGTTGGACTCCTGGGTACGGGAGAAATACGTTGCGGAGCAAGCGTGTCTTGGCCCGGTATTCAGTGCGCTGCGGTCATGGACTCAGCGTACTTGCCCGCCATCAGAATGCTGGCGTGCAGCTGCGTGGTGGTGGCGTTGTCCACCTTCTTCACGTTGTGGCTGGTCAGCAGATTCCACACCAGATCGTCGTCCACCCGGAAGCGGCACAGCAACATGTTGCTCGACGCGATTTTGAGTAGCTGCGCGGTGGAGAGCATGCCCAGCAGCTCGGCAGCGTCTTCGCTCACACCCAACTGAAACAGCGCTGTAGCGCGGTCCTTGCGGATCAGGTTTTGCGCCAGCATCAGGTAGGTCAGATTGGCTTCGCGGATTTCAGCCAAGAGTTGTTCGCTGTCCATGGGGTGCTCCTTCGAGGGTAAGTGGGTTGGCGCTGTGAGCGGCTTGCTGACGTTTGCTGACCTTATGTGAGCAATTGTGTCCAGCTGAAAAAAAACTTGAATCAGGAAATGCCTGTTCATGCTGTCAGGCACGCAACCCAGCCGTGTCAGGCTTTCCCTACAACCTTGGTACCCATTTCGGCCTTTCCTCTGCGGGTCTCAAGCAGCCCTGTTGGCTGGCTGGCTGGCTGGCTGGCTGGCTGGCTGGCTGGCTGGCTGGAGCAGCGCTGCAAATGGCTCACGCCAGCATCCTGCAGCTGGCGCAACGGTGAAGTTCCTGCGCCATACACAGAACCACC
>JBLIJY010000154.1:0-6022 GCA_047636095.1 Hydrogenophaga sp.
TTCTTCGAAGCCATGCTGAAAGACAGCGGCAGCGGTCTGGAGACACCGGCCGCTGTGATTCTGGAGACGGTGCAGGCCGAAGGCGGTGTGAACGTGGCGTCCACCGCGTGGTTGCAGCGGCTGCGCCAGATCACCGAAGAGCACGACATCGTGCTGATCGTCGACGACATCCAGGTGGGCTGTGGCCGCACCGGCAAGTTCTTCAGCTTCGAAGAAGCCGGTATCAAACCCGACATCGTGACCCTGTCGAAGTCGCTCTCGGGCTACGGCATTCCGATGGCACTGGTGCTGATCCGGCCGGATCTGGATCAGTGGGCGCCGGGCGAGCACAACGGCACCTTCCGCGGCCATGCACCCGGCTTCATCACGGCCACCCAAGCGCTGGACTACTGGGAAAACGACTGGCTGGAAAAGTCGGTCATGCACAAAAGCAAGATCGTCAAGGAACGGCTGCAGGCCATGGTCAAGCGCCTGAGTGTCAAAGCTGCGGTGCGCGGTCGCGGCCTGATCTGGGGCGTGGCGTTTGACGACGCAACGTTGGCCAGCCAGGTGTCGCAAGCCTGCTTCGACGCCGGCATGGTGGTCGAAACCGCCGGCATGGAAGACCAGGTGCTCAAGCTGCTGCCCAGCCTGACCATCAGCGACGAAGACCTCACGCTCGGCCTCGACACGATCGAGAAAAGCCTGGCGATGGTGCTCCGGCGCAACGCCAGTCACAGCGTCACCCACCACGCCACCGAGACCGCCGAGACCGCCGAGACCGCAGACGACGCTCCCATGCCTGCCTGATGGCCCCAGCCCCCAACAAACGAAAAACAGGAGAACAACATGATCGTCAAACACCTCGACCAGATCCTCGGCACCGAATCCGATGTGGACACCGAAGGCTGGACCAGCCGCCGCCTGATCCTGAAAGACGCGGGCATGGGCTACTCGGTGCACGACACCGTGATCAAGGCCGGCGCCGAGCTGGACATGCACTACAAAAACCACCTGGAAACCGTGTACCTCACCGAGGGCGCGGGTGAAATCACGGACCTGGCCACCGGCCAGACCCACCCGCTGCGCGTGGGCTCGATCTACGCACTCAACCAGAACGACCACCACATCTTGCGCGCCAACAAAGGCACCCACATGCGCATGGTCTGTGTGTTCAACCCGCCCATCACGGGACAGGAAGTGCACGACGAATCCGGCGCTTACGCGCTGGTTGACTGAACCCTGCGCACACCCCCGCCAAGCAACTTTCAACAAAGGAGCAGAACCATGACAGAGACCACCCTGAAACGGCAGGCTGGTGCCCAGCCATCCGACACCGACCTTGACCGCTACCCCTCGCGCCATGCGCCGAGGCCGAGCATCACCAACCGCCTCGACCCGGTGGTGCACGGCCGCGCCGAGACCGGCCCGCTGGACGCGGGCCAACTCGGCTTCTACCAAGACAACGGCTACCTCAGCCTGGACCAGCTGTTCAGCCCCACCGAACTGGCGGTGGGCCTCGCCGAGCTGCAGCGCCTGCGCAGCGACGAGGCGGTCAAGGACACGGCCGAGGCGGTGATCGAGCCCGAGAGCCGCGAGCTGCGGTCCATCTTCGCGGTGCACCAGAGCAGCGAGGTGCTGCGCGCCCTGTGTCATCACCCGCGCGTGGTGGCGATCGCGCGCCAGTTGCTGGGCAGTGAGGTGTACATCCACCAGTCGCGCATCAACTACAAGAACGGTTTTCGGGGCAAAGAATTTTTCTGGCACTCCGACTTCGAGACCTGGCATGTGGAAGACGGCGTGCCCGCCATGCGCATGGTGAGCTGCTCGATCAGCCTCACGCCCAACACCGAACACAACGGCCCGCTGATGCTGGTCCCCGGCTCGCACCACCGCTTTGTCTCCTGCGTCGGTGCCACGCCCGAAGACCACTACCGCGCCTCGCTCAAGCGCCAGGAAGTCGGTGTGCCCGACGACGCCAGCCTGACCCAGCTGGTGCACGAATTCGGCATCACCGCGCCACAAGGTGCTGCGGGCTCGGTGACTTTCTTCGAGTGCAACACGATGCACGGCTCAAATTCGAACATCACGCCGATGCCGCGTTCCAACGTCTTCGTGGTCTACAACAGCGTGGAGAACACGCCGGTGGCGCCGTTCTGCGGGCTCGCGCCGCGCCCGAACTTCATCGCCGAGCGCACCGACTTCACGCCGCTGACCTTGCCGGGCCAGTGATACCAAGCAAAGCCTAAAGACACAGTTCAACCACCGAAGGAGAACTCATGCAACAACGCCACCTCAACCTCAGCCTGTCACGCTACGCCCTCACCGCAGTCATCGGTGCCAGCGCCCTGCTCACCAGCGGCCTGGCCATGGCCGAGACCACGCTGGAGCGGGCGCAGAAACAAGGCTACATCAGGGTCGGCTTTGCCAACGAAGCCCCCTACGCCTTCGCCACGCCAGACGGCAAGCTCACCGGTGAATCCCCCACCGTGTTTCGCCACGTGATGAAGCAGCTCGGCGTGAACGAGGTTGACGGTGTGCTGACCGAGTGGGGCACGCTGATCCCTGGCCTGAAAGCGGGCCGGTTCGACGCCATCGTGGCCTCGATGTACATCACGCCCAAGCGCTGCGAGCAGATTCTGTTTGCCAACCCCACTTACGGCATTGGTGAAGCGCTTGTGGTGAAGAAGGGCAACCCCGACGGCATCAACACCTACGCCGACGCGGTCAGCAAGAACCTGAAGATCGCTTTCGTGGCCGGCACCGCCGAGATCGAACATGGCCGCCTGGCCGGCATGAAGCGCTCACAAGAAGTCACCGTACCCAACTTCGCCGCGTCGGTCGCCACCGTGAAAGCAGGCCGGGCCTCGGCGGCCGCCTTCACCTCGCTGACCGCCAAAGACCTGGCCGGCAAGGACGACGCCATCGAGCGCGCAACGCCGTTCACCTTCGAGCACAACGGCAAGAAGTACAAGGGCGAAGGCTCGTTCGGTTTCCGCTTGGCCGACACCAGTCTGCGCGATGCGGTCAACGCCGAACTCTCCAAATTCCTCGGCACACCGGAACACCTGAAGATGGTGACCGCCTTCGGTTTCGACGCCTCGAACATGCCCGAGAAAACCGCAGCGCAACACTGCGCGGGCCAATAAGCGCACTGAAGAGGCTGCCGCTTGCGATCGACCCATTCGGCGACGCTGGTCGCGGCCATTCTGTGCTTCGGCGCTGGCTTGTGGATCGCAGGCTTTTCCAGCCTGCGCGACTTTCTGCCCGAGCTGCTGCGCGGCGTCATCGTCACCGTGCAGGTCACGGCTGGCGGGGCGGTGGTGGCGGTGATCGCTGCGCTCGGCGCGGCGCTCGCGCGGCTCTATGGCCCCAGGCCGCTGCGCTGGTTGGCTACCACCTATGTCGAGGTGTTTCGCGGCACGTCGGCGCTGGTGCAGCTGTTCTGGCTGTTTTTCGTGCTGCCCCATTTCGGCCTCACGCTCTCGCCACTGGTGGTGGGCATCGCCGCGCTGGGCCTGAACGTGGGCGCCTATGGCGCTGAGGTGGTGCGCGGCGCCATCGGCTCGGTGGGTCGCGGTCAGTGGGAAGCCGCGACCGCGCTCAACCTCACGCGAGCCCAGGCGCTGCGCCGCATCATCCTGCCACAGGCTTTCGTGGCCATGATTCCGCCGTGGGGCAACCTGTTCATCGAACTGCTGAAGGCGACCTCGCTGGTGTCGCTGATCACGCTGTCCGATCTCGCGTTCAAGGCGCAGCAGATCAACCAGAACACGCTGCGCACAGCCGAGGTGTTCGGCAGCGTGCTGCTGATTTACCTGGCGCTGTCGGTGCTGATCACGGTGGCGATGCGCGCGCTGGAAACCCGCGCGGCGCGCGGCATGCGGCGCGGGCGGGTGGCATGAACAAGCTCTGGGACTGGGCCTATGCCTGGGAAGTCTTTCCCATCCTGGCCGAGGCCTCGGTGATCACGGTCAAGGCCACGCTGATGGGCTTTGTGGTGGCGCTCAGCATGGGTCTGCTGTTTGCCATCGGCCGCATGGTGGGGCCGATGTGGCTGCGCTGGACGGTGGGCGGTGTGGTGGAGTTCATCCGCTCCACGCCGCTCTTGATCCAGATCTTTTTTCTCTACTATGTGATGCCCGAATTCGGGCTGACCATGAGCGCCATGCTCACCGGCGTGGTCGCGCTCGGTCTGCACTACGGCACCTACTGCTCCGAGGTGTACCGCGCCGGTCTGGCCAATGTGCCCAAGGGTCAGTGGGAGGCCAGCATCGCGCTGAATCTCTCGACCTGGACCACCTTCAAAAATGTGATCCTGCCGCAGGCCATTCCGCCCGTGGTGCCGGCCCTGGGCAACTACCTGGTGGCGCTGTTCAAGGAGACGCCACTGCTGTCGGTGATCGCGGTGCTGGAGCTGATGCAGACCGCCAAGATTCTGGGCTCGGAGAGCTTTCGCTACGTAGAGCCGATCACCCTGGTGGGCGCGTTTTTCCTGGTGTTCAGCCTGGTCTCGGCGGCGCTGATCCGCCGCCTGGAGCGTCACCTCAATGCTGGACCCGGCCGCCGCACATGAACACAGACAACAACAATGAAACGGGCGAGGTCGTCGCAGCCCCGCCGATGGTGCAGTTCGAGAAAGTCACCAAGCGCTACGGTCCGCTGACCGTGCTGGACCAGCTGGATCTGGACGTGGCCGCCAACGAGAAAGTGGCGATCATCGGCCCCTCGGGTTCGGGCAAGACCACGGTGCTTCGCATGCTGATGACGCTGGAGACCATCGACAGCGGCCTGATCTCGATCGATGGCGAGTCGCTGACCCACATGCCAGGTGGCCAGGGAGGCGAGAAACGGGTGCGCGCCAACGCTGCGCATCTGCGGCGCATGCGCAGCCACATCGGCATGGTGTTCCAGCACTTCAACCTGTTCCCGCACATGACAGCGCTCAAGAACTGCATGGAAGCGCCGGTGACGGTGCTGGGCCTGAGCAAAGACGAGGCCCATGCGCGCTCGGCCGACCTGCTGGCCCAGGTGGGCCTGGCCGATAAGCTCGACCACTACCCTGCACAGCTTTCGGGCGGTCAGCAGCAGCGCGTGGCGATCGCGCGCGCGCTGGCGATGCGGCCCAAGATAATGCTGTTCGACGAAGTGACCTCGGCGCTGGACCCCGAGCTCTGCGGCGAGGTGCTGGGCGTGATCCGCAGCCTGGGCCAGGAGCACCAGCTCACCATGCTGATGGTCACGCACCAGATGGGTTTCGCACGCGAGTTCGCCGACCGCGTGTGCTTTTTTCACGCTGGACGCATTGAAGAACAAGGGCCGGCGCGGGCCTTTTTCGAAAGCCCGCAAAACGAGCGCACCCAGCAGTTCCTGCGCGCGGTGATGGACGCGGTGTGATCAGGTATTCACGGGCAATAAAGCCTGAGACCACTTTCATCGTGGCGCCCTATCGGTGTTCTGCATGCTCAGCGGCCCATAGTCTGGGATACCCGCTGGCAATCGACGGCTCGGCTGGCCGAAGAGACGCGAACGTCTGATACAGGTCAGCACCCTTCCTGGTCGCTCGACATTTCACCTACCGTCCAATGTCATGGGCCCGCCAGTCGCACGCATGGAAAGTCGGCTTCCTGGCAGTGCATCGTATTCACACTGCCGGCCAATTGCGGTTATCCAATCCGTTTCGCTTTTAGTCAGGTGTGACGCGCCAGCAGCTGTTCTATGACTGCAAAGGGAGCTTCAGTCTGGTCCAGACTAGGCGCCGAACCACTGCGTCCGCGCTCACTCAGCCGTTTCCTACAGCTCCCGAGCTTCTCAACTCGGGTTTGACAAAAACAACGTGGTGAGAAGCTACGCCTAGCTCAAGCCTCAGGCACTTCGATGTGGTACAGGGCCCAGGGGCACAGCCCAAAACGCTCAGTGACCTTCTTGGCCGCCATGTCGGGGAAACGGTCGGCATCGTAGACAGCCCATAGAGGCCCCAGCCCGCCCAGCGGCATCGACTTGCCGTCCAGATGGGTGGCCACGATGAAGCGGTACTTGCGAA
>JBLIJY010000155.1:0-6021 GCA_047636095.1 Hydrogenophaga sp.
CGGCACCTCAAGTCCATCGTGGGGCAGGGGGCAACGGTTGACGATGCCGATGCCCTCTCGCGCCGGCTTCAAAATGCCAAAGTGATACAGGTGGTGGGTGACTTGGTGACGTATCCCTGATGCTCACGGCTCCTACCGGTGAATGCCGGGTAGCGCAGGGTCAGCTCAGTTGATATGTGCGATATACAGATTGCATACGCGGGCAATTCCATGAACTCTGTCGCTATCAATGCACGGCGCCCACTGCGCTTCACTCTCTGGATTTCGCCGCCTGCTGCGCCGCCATCGCCCGCAAATCCGGCTTGTAGATCTTGCCCACGTTGGTCAGGGGCATGGCCTCCAGGATCGTCACGCGCTTTGGCCGGGCGGGGTGCTCGTCGACCCGCTCGCTCACAAAGGCCAGCAGCTCGTCTTCGGTAGCGCTGGCGCCGGGGATGAGCGTGGCGAAGACCACCGGCATTTCGCCGGCGTAGGCATCGGGCGCACCGACCGCTGCGCACAGCTGTACGGCGGGGTGGGCGGCGAGCGCGTCCTCAATCACCTTGGGGTCGATGTTGTGGCCGCTGCGGATGATGAGGTCTTTGGAGCGGCCGCTGAGATGCAGGCGCTCGTGTTCGTCGATGTGGCCGAGGTCGCCGGTGGCGAGCCAGCCGTCTGGCGTGAACGCATGCGTGTTGTCGGCCTCGTTCAGAAATCCAGAAAACAGATTTGGGCTCTTGAACAGCACCATGCCGGATTCGCCTGGCGCGCATTCGCGGTCGCTGGCGCCGCCTTGTTCGTCGAGTGCCACGATGCGCCACTGGGTGTACGGCAGGCGAATACCGACGCAGCCGGGTGGCGACGTCATGCCGGGCGGGGTGATGGTGGAAATGCCGGCCATTTCGGTCATGCCCAGGCTTTCGTGCACCTGGATGCCAATCAACTGCTTCAAGCGCGCCGCAAGTTCGCCCGGCATGGGCGCGGCACCGGTGCGGCCATAGCGCAGACTGGAAATGTCGGCATCGCCTACCGGCACATTGGCCAGCGCGGCGAGCGCCGTGGGCACACCCGAGAGCACGGTAGCTCGGTGCGTCTCCACCAGCTTCCAGTAGTTCGCCACGACCGCCTTGTTGCGAAACAGCGCGGGTGTGGGGATGACGGTTTCGGCCCCGGCACTCAGCGAGGTGAGCGAGCCCGGCAGCACGCCGGCCACGTGAAACAGCGGGTAGCCGTTGATGGCCACGTCGTCCACCCGCACACCCTGCAACTGCACGCAGGCCCAGGCGGTGAACACCTGCGCGCCATGGCTGTGGCGCGCCAGCTTGGGCGCACCGGTGGTGCCACCGGTGTGGAAGTAGGCGGCGATGTCGGTGGGTGCGATGAGGCGTCCGCTGACCAGATGGTCGTCGGGCTCGGCGGCGATGAGGGCGTGGAAGTCGGCGCAATCCACTGGCAGATCGGCCGGCGGTGTTTCGCCAAACGGGGTGACCCGAAGCACGGTGTGCAGCGTGGGTACGAGGCCACGAACGCGCTGCGCCTTGGCCCACAGACCGCTGTGCTGGGCTTGGCCTTCGGTGGCTTCATCGCCCCAGGCGATGAGCACGCGGGCCTGCGCGGCGTTCATCAGCGAGGCGAGCTTGTCGTCGCTCAGCAGGGGGTTGAGCGGCTGGACGATGCCGGCTGCCGCGCCGCCCCACAGGGCCAGGTGGTATTCCAGACAGCCAGGCAGCAGCACCGCAACCGCGTCACCGGCTTGCAGGCCGAGGCGGTGCAGGGCATTGGCAGTCTGGTGAACGCGGGCCAGCAGCTGCGCATAAGACCAGCGCACAGCGGGCGCGCCGGGTTCTGCCGAGGGCAGAAAGGTGAGGGCGGCCTTGTCGCCAAACGCGTGCGCGCTGTTGCGGATCAGCTCGTAAGTGCTGCGCGGCCGGACGGCTTCCGCCAGCGGCGTGGCTTCGAGCGCTTGCACATCGGCCGGTGTGAGCACCCGCTGAATGGGAGCAAATGGCGGGTCAAACGCGGGAGGCTGGATGGTGGCGCCGGTGGCCAGTAGCGGGGTTTTTTGAGGTGTCGTCATGGGCAGTCCGTGAGGAAAGCCCATTGTGGTCCGCGCGGGCGCGCGACCTTGTCACCTCTGGGGAGCGGCGCTCAGGCGTGGGCGGGCGCCCGGCGCGGGGCAAAGGCGGGGTTGGCCCGAGCGAAAATAGCGCAGGCGGGTCAGGAAAGCAAACACGGTGTACATGAACAAAAGGGCCGGGGATCGGCGTCAACAACAGATGCTTATAGATTAAGGGTAAACCCTAGTTTTCAAGCCGTGTGCCCAAAACGCTTATGCCGACCTTGCATGAGGTGACACCCAAAAAAACAGGGAGCCCATGGGCTCCCTGTTTGGCTGGCTGACAACGCCGGATTACATCGAGTCGATGAAGCTGCGCAGTTTGTCCGAGCGGCTGGGGTGCTTGAGCTTGCGCACCGCCTTGCTCTCGATCTGGCGAATGCGCTCGCGCGTCACGTCGAATTGCTTGCCCACCTCTTCCAACGTGTGATCGGTGGACATTTCGATGCCGAAACGCATGCGCAGCACCTTGGCTTCGCGCGGCGTGAGGCTGTCGAGGATTTCCTTGACCACTTCGCGCAGGCCGGCTTGCATCGCGGCCTCGATGGGCGCGGTGTTGGCCTGGTCTTCGATGAAGTCGCCCAGGTGGGAATCGTCGTCGTCGCCGATCGGGGTTTCCATCGAGATCGGCTCTTTGGCGATCTTCATGATCTTGCGGATCTTCTCTTCGGGCATCTCCATCTTCTCGGCCAGGATCGACGCATCGGGCTCAAAACCATGCTCCTGCAGGTGCTGGCGGCTGATGCGGTTCATCTTGTTGATGGTCTCGATCATGTGCACCGGGATGCGGATGGTGCGCGCCTGGTCGGCGATCGAGCGGGTGATCGCCTGGCGGATCCACCAGGTGGCGTAGGTCGAGAATTTGTAGCCGCGGCGGTATTCGAATTTGTCCACCGCCTTCATCAGGCCGATGTTGCCTTCCTGGATCAGATCGAGGAACTGCAGGCCGCGGTTGGTGTACTTCTTGGCGATCGAGATCACCAGGCGCAGGTTGGCCTCGATCATCTCTTTTTTGGCGCCGCGCGAGGTGTGTTCGCCCTGGTTCATGCGCTTGTGGATGTCTTTGAGGTGTGTCAATGGCACCACCACACTGGCTTGGATGTTGATCAGGCCCTGCTGCAACTCCTGCACCGGCGGGATGTTGCGCTCCATCACCACACTCCACGGCTTGCCCGACGCTGCCTGCTTCTCCACCCACTTCAGGTTGAGCAGGTTGGCGGGGAAATCGGCGATGAATTTTTCCTGCGGCATGCCGCACTTGTCCACCACGATGCGGCGCAGCTCGCGTTCTTTCTTGCGCACCTCGTCGACCTGGTTGCGCATGGTGCTGCACAGGCGCTCGATGGTCTTGGCGGTGAAGCGGATGGACATCAGCGTCTCGGTGATGGCCTTTTGCGTCTTCAGGTAGGTGGGCGTGCCGTAGCCTTCTTTGTCGTAGGTCTTGTGCAGTTTTTCGAACTGGCCGCGCAGGGTGTCGAAGCGGTCCAGCGCTTCGCGCTTGAGTTCTTCGAGCTTGCGGGTGAGCGCCTTGGAGCCGCCTTTGCCGTCGTCGTCATCTTCTTCGTCGTATTCGTCGAAGTCTTCTTCGGCCACGTAATCGTCGGCCTCGTCGGCGTTCGCAAAACCATCCACCACGGTGGAAATCAGCACCTTGCTGGTCGGGTTGCGAAGTTCCTCAGAGATCGCCAACACCTCTGCAATAGTCGCTGGGCTCTCGCTGATGGCGGCCATCATGTCGTTCAGACCGCCCTCGATGCGCTTGGCGATTTCGATCTCGCCTTCGCGCGTGAGCAGCTCGACCGTGCCCATTTCGCGCATGTACATGCGCACCGGGTCGGTGGTGCGGCCGAATTCGCTGTCCACGGTGGACAGGGCGGACTCTGCGGCTTCCTCGGCTTCTTCCTCGCTGGAGCCAGAAGGCGCGTTGTCGGTGATGATCAGCGCCTCGGCGTCGGGCGTCTGCTCGTACACCGCCACACCCATGTCGTTCAACATGGCGACCACCACTTCCAGCGTCTCGGCGTCGACCAGTTTGTCGGGCAGGTGGTCGTTGATTTCGCCGTGGGTCAAGTAGCCGCGGGTTTTGCCCAGCTTGATCAGCGTCTTGATGTGGTCGCGGCGGGCCTTGGTTTCCTCTTCGGACAGCACGGTTTCGTCCAGACCGAATTCTTTCATCAGCGCGCGCTCTTTGGCCTTGCTGATCTTCATGCGCAGCGGCTTGACTTTTTCCACCGGCTGGGTCGAGTCGGCCACCACTTCCTCTGGCTCACCTTCTAGGTCGTCTTCGATGTCGGACATGTCGGTGTCGTCGTCGTCACCGCGCGACTTGGCTTTGGCCTTGGCCTTGGGGCCGGGCTTGGCAGCAGACGCCTTCGTGGTGGATACCTTGGCCACGCGGCTGACCTTCTTTTTCGGCTCAGCAGCGGCGTTCAGGCTGTCGATCTCGTCGGCTGGCGCCTTGCCGCTGGTGACGGTCTTGACCACAGGGGTTTTGGCGGCGGTTTTGGCTGCTGCAAGGGCGGGGTTTTTAGTGGTCACGGTGGCAATTACTTTCTTGGTCGGCGCTTGGGGCACAGCGGCGGCGCTTTTGGCGCTGGTTTTCGGGCTGGCTAGGGCGATGGTCTTGGCCTTGGTGGCAACTTGGGTGCTGGAGACGGCAGGCGTACTGAACTTCTTCGCAGGCATGAGGACCTCAAAAAAATGGGCAGAAAAAAACCGGCAAAAGCACAAAAATCACCACCCGAAGCCACCAAGGCGTTGGGTTGTGGGTTGGTCACACGACCCGACCGATACCGGACGAGAAGGGCCTGCAAGCTGTTGGGGCGAACATTTGGTGTGCAGTCCTTGCGGGGTTGCCTCTGAACCGCTGGGGTTGTCGAGGTGGCCAGGAAAAGTTCCGTATTGCCCCTGTGCTGGGGCCAGGCCGGGTCCGGAGGTGCTGCTGTCGCGCTTGCGGTGCAAAACCAGACATTATACCGATTGGCTGTTTTTCAAGGCCTTGTTTCGAGCTTTGATCTGCTCGTTGACGCGTTTGAATTCTGCGTAAGCCAAGGCGTCGCCACCTTGTGCCCGTGCCGCCAGCAGGCCGGCCAGGGCGTCCAGCGCGTCGCCGCGCAGCCGGTCCATCACATCGGCGAGCTCGGCCAGCTCCAGCGTCGGGTTGGCGCCGGCGGTGGCTTGCTCAACCTGGGCGCAGACGAAATCTTCGTGTTCGCTGCCCCGCAGCGCTTCGTGCAGCGCCGCCCAGGGCTGCGGGCCGTGCTCGTGCAGTTGGGCTTCCAGCCAGGCGAACACTGGGCCGTGGGGCTCGGGCAGCTGGGCCAGCATGGCGTGGTCGTCGGCTGAAAGCTGGTCCCAGGCTTGCGCATTGGCCAGCAACAGACCCACCGCGCGATCGGCGCGGCTGCCGCCGGTCAGGCGCTGGCCCAGCATGCGGGGTGGCGGTGGGCTTTTGCGCCAGTCCTTTTGCCATTTTCGGGGCGGCCTGGCGGTGCTGGTGGCGGTTGTGCCGTAGTCAGATGCGGCAGCGGTCTGGGCATAGGCCTCGTCATCTGGGTAGGCGGGCGGGCCGTTGCCGTGGTGGTTCTCATAACCGGGTGGCTCGGTGTCGGGCTGCGTTGGGGCTGGCGCGGTGCGGCGCGCGCGCGGTGCGGCACCGGCTGCGTGCTGCCAGAGTTGGAGCAGGTCGGTGCTCGCCAGGCCACAGCCCTCGGCCAGCTCGCTGATCAGCTGGCGCTTGAGGGCGCCGTCGGGCAGGGCGCTCCACAGCGGGCGCGCCTGCGAGGCCATGCGGGCTCGGCCCTCGGCCGAGCTGAGGTCGCAATCGGCGGCGGCGGCGTCGATCAGAAAGCGCGACAGCGGCACCGCCGTTTTCACCGCCTGGGCAAACGCCTCGCTGCCGTTGGCGCGGATGAAGCTGTCGGGGT
>JBLIJY010000156.1:0-5966 GCA_047636095.1 Hydrogenophaga sp.
GTTGTCGAGCCGGTTCAGCGCGCCCAGGGGCCAGACCCCGAGCGCATGCAGCAGCACCAGCAGCAACGGGATCATGGTGACGGCGATGCGCGCGCCGTGCTGGTTCAGAGCAGATATGGCAGGCGCGCCGGGTGTGCCCTGGGACGCAGCTGAAAACAGCGAGAGCGGGCTGAGCCGATCGACCCGCTCCTCAGCGCTCTCAGGGCTGCATGAACTGCATGCGGGTGCCAGCGAGCTCGATGAAGTCGCCATGGTGCAGCGCCACCGCCTCGGTGCCCAGGGGCTCGTCGTTCACCGTGGGCTTGATCGCGCCTTCGACCAGGGCCACCACGTAGCCGTGGGGGCGGCGGGTGATGGCCGCCACAGCCACGCCTGGCTTGCCAATGGTGGTGACCACTTTGACCAGCGGCACCTCGCGCCCGGCGGCAGCACCGGAGACAACGCAGATGCGTGCAGAGGCCGGCGCAGGGGTGGCGATCGGGGCCGTGAATGGGGGGGGCAGCGGGGCCTCGGCGTTGGCCTGAGTGGTTGCGGTGCCTGTGCTGATGACCGTGGCTTTTTCGTGCTTTTCTGGCACACCGTCGTGCACAAACTTGATCTTGTACTTGCCGATCTCGATCGTGTCGCCGTTTTGCAGCGCCTGCTTCTTGATCGCCTTGCCGTTGACGTAAGTGCCGTTGGTGCTGTTGAGGTCTTCCAGGGTGACGTCGGTGCCCGACATCTGCATCACCGAGTGTTCGCCGCTGACCGCCAGGTTGTCGATCACGATATCGTTGTAAGGACGGCGGCCCAGCGTGGTGCGGTCTTTGGTCAGCTGCACTTCCTTGATCACGACACCGTCGATGGAAACGATCATTTTCGGCATGGCCGACACTCCTGTGGAACCTGAAAACTGTTCTGAAGCCGCATTCACTGACCCAGCATGCGCGACAACAGACCCCGCCGAACGGGCTTGGGACGGGCGTGGGCAAGTATCACAGAAATATTGTCACGCCCGCCACAGCCATTGGCAGCGTCCACCAGCGCGTGGCACTTGTCTGTCAGCGTGTCAGCGGTGATGAGAAGGGCGGCGATGCGTTCGTCGCTCACCATGTCGGTCAGACCGTCGGAGCACATCAGGAACAGATCGTCTTCCTCGGCCCTGTATTCGCTCATCTCCAGCAGCACCGAGTCTTCCACGCCCAGGGCGCGGGTGACGAGGTTTCTGTGGGTGGCAAACTGAGCCTGCTCGGGGGTGAGCAGGCCAGCGTCGATCTGCTCTTGCAGCAAGGAATGGTCGCGCGTGAGCTGTACCAGCGCACCGTTTCGCAGGCGGTAGCAGCGGGAGTCGCCAACGTGGCCGATCAGGGCTTGCGAATTTTGGAACACACCCACCACCAGCGTGGTCCCCATGCCAGCGTAAGGCGGGTGGGTGTTGGCGGCATTGAAAATGGAGCTGTTGGCGTTGGAGATGCAAACCTCCATCGCTTGGCGCAGCTCGCGCCCACTGGCCGCAGCGCCGCCCTCCGCGATCCAGCGCCCCAGCTCGGTCACCACGAAGGTGGCGGCCATTTCTGCAGCCACTTCACCTGCGTTGTAGCCTCCCATACCGTCTGCGAGCACGGCAATGTGGTGGTCTTCATCGATGGCAACCGCGTCTTCGTTGTTAGCGCGCACCTGTCCAGTATTGGTCAGGTAAAAGTACTCGAAATTCATGATGTGGGCTTTGTAGCGGAAGGTCGATCGCTTGTCAGTTGCGAGCTGTGCTCAGCGAGAATTGTGTTTGACAATGTAACTCAATAGGACTAGCTGGAAGCTGAAGATGCCAAGTGCTGCCCACAGGGGTCATCTATCGGAAACATCGGAAACGGCGATGCGCAGCCGCTTACCGCACGCGCTTGGCCGTTGGGTAACGGCACCGAGATGGCCCGCTTGAACCATGCACACGAAAAAAAGGCAATGCGCTGGGCATTGCCTTTTTGGTGTGACCGAGGTACTCAGGTTCTCAGAGCAGCGCTTTGAGCAGCTTGGCCATCTCAGACGGGTTGCGCGTGACCTTGAAGCCACAGGCTTCCATGATTTCGAGCTTCGCATCTGCCGTGTCGGCACCGCCGGAGATCAGCGCGCCCGCGTGGCCCATGCGCTTGCCGGGAGGGGCGGTCACGCCGGCGATGAAACCGACGATTGGCTTCTTCATATTGTCGCGGCACCACTCGGCGGCCTCGGCTTCGTCGGGTCCGCCGATCTCGCCGATCATGATCACGGCGTCGGTGTCGGGATCGTCGTTGAACGCTTGCATCACATCGATGTGCTTCAAGCCGTTGATCGGGTCACCACCAATACCGACCGCGCTGGACTGGCCCAGACCGATTTCGGTCAGCTGCGCCACGGCTTCGTAGGTCAGCGTGCCGGAGCGGGACACCACGCCGATGCGGCCTTTGCGGTGGATGTGGCCAGGCATGATGCCGATCTTGATTTCGTCGGGCGTGATCAGGCCGGGGCAGTTGGGGCCGAGCAGCAGGGTTTTCTTGCCGCCGGCGGCTTCTTTGGCCTTCATGCGGTTGCGCAGCACCAGCATGTCTTTGACCGGAATGCCTTCGGTGATGCAGATTGCCAGATCGAGATCGGCTTCTACCGCTTCCCAGATCGCGGCGGCAGCACCTGCTGGCGGCACGTAGATCACCGACACGGTGGCGCCGGTTTCGCTGGCCGCTTCTTTGACCGAGGCGTAGATCGGAATGTTGAAGATCGACTCGCCGGCCTTCTTGGGGTTCACGCCCGCGACAAAACAGTTTTTGCCGTTCGCGTATTCCTGGCATTTTTCCGTGTGGAACTGACCGGTCTTGCCGGTGATGCCTTGGGTGATGACTTTGGTGTCTTTGTTGATGTAGATGCTCATGATGAATCCTTGATCAATACGCTGTGAGGTGCGCGCGCCCTGTGTTTTTCAGGCCACCGCGGAACCGGCTTTGCCGGGCCGCCAGTGGCGCCCCCGGAGGGGGAAGCGCCGCAGGCGCATCGGGGGTGGGTCAGCTGACGGCAGCCACCACTTTTTCAGCCGCTTCGGCCATGGTGTCGGCGCTGATGATGGGCAGACCCGACTCGGCCAGCATCTGCTTGCCCAGCGCTTCGTTGGTGCCCTTCATGCGCACCACCAGCGGCACGCTGAGGTTGGTCGCCTTGCAGGCGGTGATCACGCCGGTGGCAATCGTGTCGCACTTCATGATGCCGCCGAAGATGTTGACCATGATGGCCTTCACCTTGTCGTTCTTGAGCATGATTTTGAAGGCTTCTGTCACCTTCTCCGGGGTGGCGCCGCCGCCCACGTCCAAGAAGTTGGCCGGCTCGGCGCCGTACAGCTTGATGGTGTCCATGGTGGCCATGGCCAGGCCAGCGCCGTTGACCAGGCAGCCGATGTTGCCGTCCAGGCTGATGTAGGCGAGGTCGAACTTGCTGGCCTCGATCTCGGCAGCGTCTTCTTCGTCCAGATCGCGGTAGGCCACGATTTCCGGGTGGCGGTACAGCGCGTTGGGGTCGAAGTTGAACTTCGCGTCCAGCGCCATCACGTTGCCTTTGCCGTCGCGGTTGAGCGGGTTGATCTCCACCAGCGAGGCGTCGGTGTCCATGTAGCAGGTGTAGAGCTTCTGGAGAATGTCGACCGTCTGGGCGCAGGAGCCTTCAGGCATCCCAATGCCGTCGGCAATTTCCTTGGCTTGCGCGTCGGTCAGACCCGCCAGCGGATCGACGAACACCTTGATGATCTTCTCGGGCGTGGCGTGGGCCACTTCCTCGATGTCCATGCCTCCTTCGCTGGAGGCAATGAACGCGATTTTCTGCGTGGCGCGGTCGGTGACCACCGACACGTAATACTCTTTCTGAATATCGGCGCCGTCTTCAATGTAGAGGCGGCGAACCTTCTGGCCTTCGGGGCCGGTCTGGTGCGTTTTGAGCTGCATGCCCAAAATTTCGCCAGCCAGTCGCTTCACGTCGTCGATCGACTTGGCCACTTTCACACCACCGCCCTTGCCCCGGCCGCCGGCGTGAATCTGAGCCTTCACCACCCAGATCGGCCCGCCAAGTTTCTGGGCGGCTTCCACCGCCTCTTGCACCGTGAACGCAACAATGCCGCGCGGCACTGGCACACCAAATTGACGCAAGATTTCCTTGCCTTGGTACTCGTGTATCTTCATGAGGGCTCTCTGGGAGAAGGATGAACAGAAGCGGCGACCTGCCTGACAAGGAGGCCGCGCAGGGGCGCTGCGCTGGGCAAACAGGAATGTATCATGCTGCAATGCACCATACGAAACCCGCTTCCAGTGATGCGTAATGCATAATTATATTGAAGCTCTCCTGAACCGTACCTGACAAAGCAGACACGCCATGGCCACCATCTTCATCGACGGCGAAGCCGGCACCACCGGCCTGCAAATTCGCGAGCGGCTGCAGGCCTTGCCTGGCATCGTGTTGCTCAGCATCGCGCCTGAGCGCCGCAAGGACCCCGAGGCCAAACGCGAGCTCATGGGGCAGGCCGATCTGGTCATTTTGTGCTTGCACGACGACGCGGCGATCGAATCGGTTGCCATGATCGACACACTGCCCGGCAAGAAGCCGCGCATCATCGACGCTTCCACCGCGCACCGCTGCGCACCCGGCTGGGTTTACGGCTTTCCCGAACTGTGCGCGGGGCAGGCCGACATGTTGGCGCAGGCCGATCGCGTGGCCAACCCCGGTTGCTACGCCACCGGTGCCATCGCCATCCTGCGGCCCTTGATCGACGCCGGTCTGTTGCCGCCCGGCTTCGCCGTGGCGCTGCCTTCGGTCAGCGGTTACAGCGGCGGCGGGCGCAGCATGATCGAAGCCTATGAGAAGGGCGAGGCGCCGCTGCACGAGGCCTACGCCTTGGGTCTGTCACACAAGCACATTTCTGAAATTCAGCACTACACCGGCCTCAAGCGCCGCCCGGTGTTTTTGCCCGCCGTGGGCAACTTTGCGCAAGGTATGTTGGTTCAGCTGCCGCTGCACCTAGACGAGTTGCCCGGCCAGCCCAAGGCCACCGATCTGCACGATGCGCTGGTGGCGCACTACGCGGCCAGCGTATCCGGTGGTGGCTTTGTGCGGGTGTTGCCCGCCACCGCCGACGGCAAGCTCGACGCCACTGCGCTCAACAGCACCAACCAACTGGAGCTGCGCGTGTTCGCCAACGAAGCGCACCGGCACGCGGTGGTGATCGCCCGCCTGGACAACCTGGGCAAAGGCGCCAGCGGCGCTGCGGTGCAAAACCTGCGCTTGATGCTCGGGGTGTGACGCCTGCGCGCCTCAATCGTCGTCGCCACCCTTCACCAAGCGCAGGATCGTCTCGCTACCGAAGCCACGCGACGCCAGGAAGCGCATCTGCTTGGCCCGCGATTGCGGGTCTTCTGCCTGTACACCAAATTTCTTGCGCCACACTTCCCGCGCGCGCTCGACTTCGCTGCCCCGCAACCCGGCCACCGCCTGCGCCACGGCTTCGGGCGCCAGCCCTTTGGCCTGCAATTCCTGGCGCACGCGCATGGCGCCTAGGCGTGGCGCCCGGCGAAACACCACCGACTCCAGCACCCGCTGCTCGTTGATGAAACCCTTGGCCTGCAAGTCGTCCAGCGCGCGCGCCAGCTCGCCGGGCTCTACCTCGTGCGAGCGCAGCTTGCGCTCCAGCTCCAGCCGCGAATGCTCACGCTGACCCAAGAGGCGCAGGGCCCGTCCTTTCAGCGAAAGCTGGTCAAAGGCCATGGGGGTGGCTCAGGCTGGAGCGACGGGCTTCGCTGGGCCAACAACGGCAAGCGAGATTACTCAGAAGCCACCGCCTTGTCCGCCTTCTCTGGCTTATCGGCTTTGTCGGCCTTCGTGGCCTTGCTGGCTTTGGTCGCAGACGCTTCGTCCACCGGCAGCAACGGCACACCCAGCTCGGCACGCACCTTGTTCTCGATCTCCAGCCTCAAGTTGGGGTTTTC
>JBLIJY010000157.1:0-5946 GCA_047636095.1 Hydrogenophaga sp.
AACGGCGCTGCGGACGCTGTTGATCAGCGTCCTGCCCGGATCATGAGGTGAACGATGTGGGTGGCAGGGGAGGAAGGACTCGAACCCTCGCATGCTGGAATCAAAATCCAGTGCCTTTACCAACTTGGCGACTCCCCTACACAGGTCAACCGATGCGCCCGAAAGCCCGTCTGTCAACCCAAAAAACTTGGTCTCGCATCAACTGCCAGACTGGGTGTGAATCGAGAATTTTAATCCGAACACCAGTCCTGCAATGGATGTGTATCCATGTTGCTGCATCCGTGAACTGTCCAGTGCGCGGGCGCATCAGAAAAATTCAACAAGTGCGGCGTTTGCGCAAACACCGCCGTGCCCGATCCGGTCATCCGGCCCTGCAAGCCATGGCCTTTCAGCCATTGCATGCAGTCCACCATCTCAGGACACAGGCGCTCCACCACCGGTTGCAGATCGTTGTGGGTGCCTTCCAACAGCTGTTGGATATCGCACCTCACCAAGCCTGACTGCTGATCGTTGGGGTCGTTTGCAGCAAAGCCTTGGAGTATAGCGGTTTTTGTGTCGCGTTTGAGCGAGGGATCGCTGAAGACGTGCGGTGTGGACGCGCCCACCGGGGGTTTCACCATCAGAAAATGGGCCAGGGGCAACGAAATGGGTGTGATGTGCTCACCCACACCTTCCACCCAGGCGTTGTGACCACTCAGGAAAAACGGTACATCTGCGCCCAGTTGCAAACCAATGGCGGCGAGTTCGCTGCGTTTGAGGTCGAGTGCCCAAAGCCGGTTGAGTGCGATCAGGCAGGTGGCCGCGTCTGATGAGCCTCCGCCCAGGCCTGCCTCTGTGGGCAGGCGTTTGTCCAGCCCGATCTGTACCCCCTGCGGACAGCCGGTGGCAGCTTGCAATGCGCGCGCTGCCTTCACGCACAAATCTTCGGCTGGCAGATCGCTCACGCCCAAGTCTTCACGGGCTATGACGCCGTCGCTGCGGCGCTCGAACGACAAGCGATCGCACCAGTCAACCAGCATGAACACAGACTGCAGCAGGTGGTAGCCGTCGGGCCGACGCCCTGTGACGTGCAGAAACAGATTGAGCTTGGCCGGCGCGGGTATGTCGTAGAGAGCGCGCAGGCCGCAGCCGGAGACGGTGGCGCTCATGGTGCGAACAGCAAGCGAAGCTCGGCGCTGGGCAGCGGTGTGGTGCGGCGAACGGTGATGCGACCCTGGGGCTGCTGAGAAAGGTCCACCGTCCAACCGTCGGCGCCGGTGCTGTCGCCCCGCAGCCAGCCGAACAAGGCGGTAACCGGCAGCGCGGTACCGCTGATTTCGGTGGTGAGTTCGTCAAGGCTGTTGCGGCGCTTAAACTGATCGCCTTGGCGCAGTTCAGCGCCCTGTGGCGACCAGCGCACGCTGGCCAAGATGGTGCCCAGTGGGGAGTTGAGCTGCAGCTCGCCCGCCTGGGGACTGCCGCGCAGATCGAAGCCAGCGGAGAAAGACTGTGGGGGCGTGCTGTCAAGCCGCAGCGCCAAGCGACCACTCCAGGATTCCTCGTCTGCTGCACCGGGTAGACGGGGCGCAGCGCATGCCCCGAGCAACCATGAGGCGATCAGTCCTGCTGCGACCAGGCAGGTGCGGCGGCCGCTGGCTTGCAGGCCTGTCACGGTTTGACCTGTAACCGCTTGAAGGTGTCTTGCAGCGTTTCGCTGTCGCTGGCAGCCAGCAGGCCTTCGCGCCAGATTTTCAGCGCCTGTTCGCGCTGGCCGCTGTTCCACAGCACTTCGCCGAGGTGGGCGGCAATTTCGGCGTCGGGACGCTTGGCGTAGGCCGCGGCCAAAATTTCCAGCGCACGCGCGGTGTTGCCCAGACGGAATTCGACCCAGCCCAGGCTGTCTTGGATGTAGGCATCGTCAGGCGCCAGCGACACCGCTTTTTCGATCAGCTGCTTGGCCTCGGCCAGCCGCAGATTGCGATCGGCCAGCGAATAGCCCAGGGCGTTGTAAGCATGGTGATGATCGGGTTTGACTGCAATCAGCTGGCGCAGCAAGCGCTCCATTTCACTGAGCAGATCGGCCTTCTCGGCCATCATGGCCTGGTCGTAAAGCAGATCGGCATCGTCCGGAAACCGCTTGACCGCCTCGCCAAACACGGCATAGGCGCTTCGGTAATCTTTCAGATCGCGCAGCAACTGGGCCTCAGCCACCAGCTTCAGCCGCGCGTCGCCGTTGCGGCGCTCGGGCAGGTTGCGCAGCAACGCCCGGGCCTCGGCGCGCTGGCCTTGGCGCGCCAGCAGTGAGGCGCGCCGCATCTGCGCGGCCATGATGTCGTCGGCGTTCTCAATCCGATCCAGCCAGGCGTTGGCGGTGGCGAAGTCTTGCTGTTTCTCGGCAATTTGCGCCATAAGCAAGTAAGCCTGTGTCAGGCCGCGCGCCACCCGCTCATCGCCCGATTGGCGCGCCAGTGCCATGAAGGTCTGGAGCGACTGGGTGGCCGTTGGCAGGCTGTTGGCCTGCACCTGCAAGGTGGCGAGCAGCAGCCAAGGCTCCGGCAGGTCAGGCCGGCGCGTGGTCAGGGCATCGAGCTGGGTGCGCGCCTGGGCGTTGCGCTGCAAGTCCAGCAGCACCCGGGCATAGGTCAGTGCCACCGCTGTGTCTTGGGGGTTGCCTTGGGCGCTGGCTTGCAACTGGCGCAGCACGATCGGCTCGGCGTCTTTCTCTCCGCGCTCGAACAGTTCCAACGCCAGCAGAGCGGGGAAGGGCGAGGCGGGGTCGGCGGTGTTGCCCTTGCGCGCTGAGGCCAGCGCCAGGCCGGGTAGGTCCAGCGCCAGTTGCATGCGCCCGATCGTGGTCCATGCGGCGGCAGCTTGGTCGCGCTGTTTGAGCGCTGGCGCCAAGGCTTCTCGCACCACCGCCAAGGCAGACGCTTTGTCGGGCACCCGTGCGAAAGTTTGCGGGATCGCATTGATGGTGTTGCTGCGCTCGGCGGCTGGGCTGCGCTCGATGATGGCGCGCAGCACCGGGGCGGTTTCTTCGAGCCGGTTGAGTGCGAGCAGAATCTGCAGCACAAAACGCTCGGCCTCGGGGTCTTTTGGCTGGTCGGCCGACCAAGCGCGAGCCGCTGTCAAGGCCGCCTCGCCCGAACGGCTTTGCAGCGCCACTTCCACCGCGCGCCGAAACAGCGCCGGGTCGCGCTGCTTGCGCGCCGCGTCCAGAATGAGCGAGTAGCCAGCGCCCGGATCGCCGCCGCGCACATTGAGCTCGCCCAACAGCAGTTGGTAGAACAGCGGTGCGTTGAGTTCCGAGCTGAGCGGACGGGCTGCCTCGGTAGCGCCGGCCGAAATGGCAGGCGCAGCCGGTACAGCGGCTGGTGCGGTTTGCGCCTGCGCTGCGCCGCCTGCCAGCAACGCAGCGCTCAGCCACCATGCGGCCCGAGGGCTTGTTCGAGCCCCTGCGCCTGCTGGGTTGGTGGGTCGGGTTTTCGGTGTTGCAACGCGGCGCAAGGTGTTCATGAGAACATGATAATAGAAGGCTTTCCCAGCGAGCGCCGTCGGATCCCAAGCCCTCACAAGCGTTCCAGGGCGACCCAACAAGACCGGATCCCATGCCCGAACTCCCCGAAGTCGAAGTCACCCGCCGCGGTTTTGCTGACCGTATCGCGGGCGCCGAGATCACCGAAATCGTGCTGGGCAAACCACTGCGCTGGCCGCTGGGCGTGGCGCCCGATACGCTGCTGGGCCAGCGGGTGCACAGCGTGGGCCGGCGAGGCAAGTATTTGCTGGTGCAGCTCGACCGCGGTCTGCTGATCTTGCATCTGGGCATGTCGGGCAGCCTGCGGTTTGCAACTGCCTTGCCGCCGCGCGGTGTGCACGACCATTTTGAGCTGGTCACCACCCAGGGCCTTTTGCGCCTGCACGATCCGCGCCGTTTTGGCGCCGTGGTGTTCGTGGCGTCGATCGACGATGCGCCCGCGCGCAAGCTGCTCGACCATCTGGGTACCGAACCATTGGAAGCGGGCTTTGACCCGGTCACGTTTCACCAGCGTCTGCAGCAGCGGCGCGCCAGCATCAAGCAGGTGCTGCTGGCAGGCGACATCGTGGTGGGCGTGGGCAACATTTACGCGTCTGAAGCTTTGTTCATGGCCGGGATTCGCCCCACGCTGCGCGCGGATAAGCTGAGCAAGCCGCGCGCTGCGCGCCTGCACCAGGCGATCGTGGCGGTGCTGCAACGCGCACTGGCGCTGGGCGGCAGCAGCCTGCGCGATTTCAGCGGCGCTGAAGGCGAAAGCGGCCACTTTCAGCTTGATGCCAAGGTTTACGGGCGTGCGGGCCAGCCCTGCCGCGTGTGCGACACGCCCATTGAGACCCTGCGCCAGGGCCAGCGTTCCACCTTTTATTGCCCGAACTGCCAGAAAACGTGACGCGGCAGGCGAGCCGACCAACGTGCTGGTGGGGCGCTGACCGGCGGCAGGCCGATGCTATATTGACCGACCCCCACCGAGGCATGGCGTATGAGTTTCAATCAGGATTTGGATGAGCATGGAGCCTGGCGCAAGCAGTTCGCGTTGCGGCTCAAACTGCTGTCCGAGTGGTTGATCGATCACGACCTCATGCAGCCCGGTCTGCGCGAACGCCTGGAGCAGTTGCACGCCGAGGTGAAGAACGACAAGATCATGATCGCTTTCGTGGCCGAGTTCTCGCGCGGCAAATCCGAGTTGATCAACGCGATGTTCTTCGCCGGCTACGGCCGGCGCATCATGCCGGCGAGCGCCGGGCGCACCACCATGTGCCCGACCGAGCTGGCCTTTGATGCCGAGGTGCCCCCCTGTCTGCGCTTGCTGCCGATTGAGACGCGGTTGCAGCCCCAGTCGCTGCTGGATTGGCGCAACGCACCCAACCGATGGGAGCGGCTCGATCTGGACGTGAACGATCCCGGGCAACTGGCCAAGGCGATCCAGAAGGTGGCCGAGGTGCGCCGCGTCAGCCGCAGCGAAGCCGCTGCCCTGGGGTTCTGGAACGACGAGACACCCGACGACAACCCGCTGCCCGGTGCCGATGGCCTGATCGAGGTGCCCAAGTGGCGCCACGCGCTGATCAACATGGCGCATCCGCTGCTCCAGCAGGGCTTGGTGATTCTCGACACCCCCGGGCTGAACGCGATCGGCGCAGAGCCTGAGCTCACCGTGAGCCTGTTGCCCCAGGCGCACGCGGTGGTATTCATTCTGGCGGCCGACACCGGTGTGACCAAGTCCGACCTCACGATCTGGCGCCAGCACCTCTCGGTGCTGGGCGATTCGCGCGATTCGCGCCTGGTGGTGCTCAACAAGATCGACACCCTGTGGGACGCGCTCAGTTCGCCCGAGCAGGTGCAGCTGCAGATCGCTTCGCAGCGCGCCAACTCGGCCGAAATCCTTGGGCTCTTGCCGCACCAGGTGATCGCGGTGTCGGCGCAAAAAGGCTTGCTGGCCAAGGTGAATGGCGATGAGCCGTTGCTCCAGGCCAGCAACCTGCTGGAGCTCGAAGCCGCGCTGGGCGGGGGCTTGCTGGGGCAGCGCCGCAAAATTTTGGGTGCGGCGGTGTCCCGGGGCGTGGATGCCCTGCGTGAGGAAACCGGGCGTCTGGTGCATGTGCGGGCGCGCGATCTGGTGGAGCAGGTGCAGGAGCTCGAAGGTCTGCGCGGCAAAAACTCCGGTGTGATCAAGCAGATGCGCCTGCGCATCGAGCAAGAACAGGCCGAGTTTGATGCCAGTGGCGCGAAAATTCAGGCGGTACGCTCGGTGCACCTGCGGCTGCTCAAAGACGTCTTTACGCTGCTCAGTGCGACACAACTCAAAGGGGTGGTGGCGGATCTGGCGCGCGCGCTCAGGCAGCCAGGCATCAAGCTGGGCATCAAGCGCGCTTACGGCAATGCCTTCGAGAGGCTGCGTGCTGACCTGCAGCAAGCCAGCAAGCTGGCCGAAGACA
>JBLIJY010000158.1:0-5939 GCA_047636095.1 Hydrogenophaga sp.
CACCCGCATTCCCGTGCTGCCCTTCACCGCAGCCGATGCCGAGCGTTTTGGCGTGCTTCGCGCCGCCGTGCGCGACCGCCGCCGCAACGCCATGGACCGCCTGATTGCCGCCCACGCGGTGAGTGTCAGCGTCACGCTCGTCACCAACAACGAAGCTGACTTCAAGGACTACCCTGGCCTGGTGGTCGAAAACTGGGCGCGTGCTGCCTGATCAGCCTGAGCACCCGTGTCCACACTCAACGTTCCTGCGTTTGAAAAGTACCTATCTGCCTTCGACTTCGCCCAGTGGCCGGTGGTGGCTGGTCCGACAAAGGCCAGCGTCAAGGTGCGCCAGACCCATCTGGAATGAGCAGACGGCTGGTTGAGTGGCGTTCACAGCGCAGCCACAATGCCGTCGCTGCGCGGATCGGCCGCGCCTTCGATCACGCCGTTGGGGTGGCGCACCAGCGCGCCGGCGTGGCCCATGGTGTCGCTGAAGGGCGCATCCAGCACCTCCACCTCGTGCCCGGCGGCCTTGAGCGCTTCGACCAAGGCCGGGTCGAAGCGGCTCTCCAGCTTCAACGAGGTGGTCACGCCGCCCCAGGTGCGCCCGAGCAACCAGCGCGGCGCGGTCAACGCCTGTTGCAGCGTCTGGCCGAAGCGGGCGTAACGGGTGAAGATGGCGGCCTGGGTTTGTGGCTGGCCTTCGCCGCCCATGGTGCCAAACGGCATGACGCGGCCGTCGTCGAACAGCGCGAGCGACGGGTTCAGGGTGTGGAAAGGTTTGTGACCGGGTTTGAGCGTGTTGAGCGCCTGGGGGTCGAGCGAAAAACTGGTTCCCCGGTTCTGCCAACAGACGCCGGTGCCGTCCAGCACAGTGCCCGAGCCGAACTCCCAGTACACGCTCTGGATGAAGCTCACCGAGCGGCCTTGCGCATCCACGCAACCCATCCAGATGGTGTCACCCGGCGCGGCGGTGTCGGGCCAGGGCAGGGCGCGTTGTGGGTCGATTTGTGCCGCCAGTTCATCGAGCGCTGCGGGCGTGAGAAAGCCGCGCGGGTCGGCTGGTGCGCGCTGCGGGTCGGTCACCACACGCTCGCGCACCCGAAACGCGCGCTTGGTCGCTTCCACCAGCCCGTGCAGGTGGGCAAAGCCTTCGCCTTCGGTCACACCCAGGCGCTCGAACAGGCCCAGGATCATCAGGGCCGAGAGGCCTTGCGTGGGTGGCGGCAGGTTGTAGACCGTGCTGTCGTTCAGGCGCACCGCCAGCGGCTCCACGATCTGGGCGCGGTAGGCGGCCAGATCGCTGGTGCGCAGCGGGCTGCCCACGCGCTCCAGCTCGGCACCCATGCGCTGCGCGAGCTCGCCGCGGTAGAAGTCGTCCAGCCCGCGCTCGGCGAGCTGCGCCAGTGTGTCGGCCAGCGCTGGCTGGCGCAGGATGTGGCCGGGCTCGGGTGGCTGGCCGTTGACCAGGTAGGTGTCGGCAAAGCCCGGTGCGTCTTTCAGTCCGTCGAGCTTCTCGCGCGTGAGGGCCGACTGGCTGGTGGTCACCGCCACGCCCTGGCGCGCGTGGCGAATGGCATCGCCCAGCAGGCGCGAGAGCGGCAGCGCAGTGCCCCAGGCAGCGGCCACTTCCAGCGCCTGGGCCCAGCCGCCGATGGTGCCGGCCACCGTGAGCGCGGCGGTGGGGCCACGCGCGGGAATGGCGTCTTGACCAGCGTAGAACCCGGGCGTGGCGAGCGCCGCTGACGCGCCGCAAGCATCGATCGCCACCGGCGCCTGGCTCGGCTCGTGGATCAACCAGAAGCCATCGCCACCGATACCGTTCATGTGCGGATAGACCACCGCAATCGCGGCGGCAGCGGCCACCATGGCTTCGACCGCGTTGCCGCCGTCACGCAGCACATCGCGCCCGGCTTGCGCCGCCAAGTGGTGCGGTGCGACAAACATGCCGCCCAAAGCCTTGAGGGTGTGGATCACAGGGTAAGTCTCCTAAATGTGGGCGGTGTCAGTGCAGCAGACCATAGAACATGCGCAAAGCCGTGAGAGCCAGAAAAACCGCGAACACCTGGCGCAAGCGACGCGCGTCGATGGCGTGCGCGAGTTTCGCACCCCAGCCGGTGCTGACCAGGGTGGCGGGCACGATCATCGCCATGCCCAGCAGGTTCACATAGCCCAGGCTGGCGGGCGGGCGATTGGGCACGCCCAGACCGTTGACCAGGAACGCCAACGCGCCGGGGAAGCTGATCACCATGCCCAGCATGGCGCCGGTGCCCACGGCGGTGTGCATGGGCACGCGCAAGGCGTTGAGGATGGGCACGCTCAGGGTGCCGCCGCCAATGCCCATCAGGGTAGAAATGCCGCCGATGCCACCGCCCAGCAGGGAGGTGCCTACGGGCCCCGGCAAACCGTCGGCCAACGAAAAACTGTCGCGCGTGAACGCCATGTTCAGCGCCACCACCAGCGCCACCGTGGCGAACACGGTGGTCAGCATGGCACCGCTCAGGTAGCGGCTGGCCACCGAGCCCACCAGCACACCCACGATGACCGAAGGCATGAGCCGCTTGATCAGCGCCAGGTTCAGGCTGCCGCGCTTTCGGTGCGCCCGGCTGGACATGATGGAGGTGGGAATGATGGTGGCGAGCGACGTGCCCACCGTCACATGCATGCGCACCGACTCGTCGACGCCCAGCAGGGTGAACAGGTGGTAGAGCACCGGCACGATGACGATGCCGCCACCCACGCCGAGCAGGCCAGCGAGGATGCCAGCCACCAAGCCGGTGGCCAGCAGGGCGAGCGCGAGTCCCAGCAGCCACAGGCCGCTGTGTTGGTTGAGAAGTTCCATGAATTTTTACCGATCACCAGCCAATGGCCTTGGGCAGCCACAGCGCGATCTGCGGATAGAGGAACAGCAACACCAGCGCACACAGCTGCAGCCCAATGAACGGCAGCACCCCCTGGTAAATGTCTTTGATGCCGATCTCGGGCGGCGCCACCCCCTTCAGGTAGAACAGCGCCCAGCCAAACGGTGGTGTGAGGAAGCTCGACTGCAGGTTCATCGTGATCAGCATCGCCAGCCACACCGGGTCCACGCCCATGTTGATCAGGAACGGCAGGAACAGCGGCACCGCGATGTAGCTGATCTCGATCCACTCGATGAAGAAGCCCAGCACAAAGATGATCATCATCATGAACCACACCGCAGTGTTGGCGCCACCAGGCAGGGCCTCGAACATCTTCTCGATCAGCATCTCGCCGTGCAGGCCCCGGAACGACAACGCAAACACCTGGGCCAGCATCAGGATGAACATCATGATGGCGGTGATCTTGCTGGTGTCCAGCGCCGCGTCTCGAAGCGTTTTCAGGCTGAAGCGGCCCGAGACGGCGGTGATGATCACCGCGCCCACCGCACCCATGGAAGCAGCCTCGGTGGGTGCAGCGATGCCGCCCACAATCGAGCCCAGCACCGCCACCACCAGCATGATCGGCGGCACCAGCACCTTGAAGAAGCGCACCCACAGATCGCGGCGAGACAGCGCATCGCGCTCGGCCACTGGCACCGGCGGCATGGTGTCGGGCTTGAGCATGCCCATCACCAGCAGGTAGACGATGTACACGCCGGCCAGCAGCATGCCCGGCCCCACCGCAGCGGCAAACAGCGTGCCCACCGAGAGCTGCATGATGTCGGAGAGCAAAATCAGAATCAGGCTGGGCGGAATGATCTGCCCCAGCGTGCCCGACGCACAGATCACGCCGCAGGCCACGCGTTTGTCGTAACCGCGTCGCAGCAGTGTGGGCAGGGTGAGCAGGCCCAGCGTGATGATGGTGGCGCCCACGATGCCGGTGGTGGCGCCCATGAGCACGCCAAACAACACAATGCCCACGCCCATGCCACCGCGCACGCCGCCCGCGATGTGGCCCATCACGTCGAGCAGGTCGTCGGCGAGGCGCGATTTCTCCAGCATCACGCCCATGAAGACAAACAGCGGAATCGCCATCCACTGGTAGCCCGAGACGATGCCGTAGAAGCGGGCCGGCAGCAGCGCAAACAAGCCCTCACCGAACCCGAGATAGCCAAACGCCAGGCCCACCGTGGCCAGGCTGATCGCCACCGGAATGCCGATCATCAGCATCACAAAAAAGCCGCCCAGCATCATCAGGGCGTAGGTTTGCATTTCAAACACCGGCGATCTCCCGTTGCGTGCGCCGAGTGACCACCAGCCGCATCAGGTGCGCCACCTGCTGCAGCGCGACCAGGCCATAGCCCAGCGGGATCAGCGCCTTGACGATCCAGCGGTAGGGAATGCCACCCGGGTCGGGCGAGCCCTCCAAGATGGAATAAGACTGCCCCACGTAGGCCAGGGACAGGTAAATGAAGATCAAGGCCATCGTGATCGTCAGCAGGGCCGCGACCACGTCGACCACGAACTTCGCAGCCGGCGAGTAGTTCGCGTAGAACAGGTCCACCCGCACGTTGTCACCACGCTGCAGCGCATGGCACATGCCCAGCAGAATGAGCGCGGCGAGCAGGTGCCACTCCAGCTCCTGCGCCCACACCGAGCCCAGGCTCAGCGAGTAGCGCAAGCTCACGTTGAGCGCGACCAAGCCGATCATGGCGATGGCCACCCAGGCGGTGAGCTGCCCGATGCGGTCGATGAACGACTCGATGGCCCGCAGGGCAAAGGGCATCTGGTGGGGCTTCGCCGCGCTCATGTTCAGCCCCGCACCTTGGTGTGGTAAGCCTCTTCGCTGATCTCGCTCCAGCGGTCCGACTTGGCCTTGTAGGCCATGTAGGAGTCGTGCACCTTCTTGGTCAGCGGGTCCTTGGCCACGGCCTCGGCGAGCACCTTCTCGGTCTCCACTCGCAGCGCCTTGATGACATCGTCGGGCAGCGGCTTGGCGATGACTTTTTGGTTGTTCACCAGATCATCCATGGCTTCGGAATTGGCCTTCTGGCACCACGCTTCGCTGATCACGTTGCAGGCGGCCGATGCGTTGCTCACGATCGCTTGCAGGTGCTTGGGCAGCTTGTCCCAGGCCGCCTTGTTGATGAGCAATTCAGACACCGTGGCCGACTCGTGCCAGCCGGTGGTGTAGTAGAACTTCGCCGCCTTGTGCAAGCCCAGGCGGCGGTCTTGGAACGGACCCACGAACTCGGCCGCGTCGATCACGCCGCGCTCCAGCGCGGGGAAGATCTCGCCACCCGGCAACACCTTCACGTCCACACCCAGGTTGGCGTAGACCTTGCCGGCCAGACCCGGGATGCGCATCTTCAGGCCCTTCAGGTCGGCCACGGTCTTGATCTCTTTCTTGAACCAGCCCGTCATCTGCACGCCGGTGTTGCCGCAGGGCATGGCCACCATGCCAAACGGTGCGTAGACCTCGTTCCACAGGTCGATGCCGCCACCGTCGTACAGCCAGCCGTTGACGGCCTGGAAGTTCATGCCGAACGGCACGGCGGTGAAGTATTGGGCGGCGGAGGTCTTACCGGTCCAGAAATAGGCGTTGGCGTGGTTCATCTCCACCGTGCCGGCACGCACGGCGTCGAAGCCTTCAAAGGCGGGGATCAACTCGCCCGCGCCAAACACCTGAATATTCAGCTGGCCGTCCGACATCTCGAGAATTCGCTTGGCCAGATCGGTGGCGCTGCCTGGGCCAGACATGTAAAACGGCGAGCCCTTGGGGTAGGCGCTGGTCATCTTCCAGTTGAATTTGGCCGACTGGGCGTTGGCAATGACGGGCGCACCGAGCACGCTGCCTGCGACGGCGGCACGGGAGAGGAACTGACGGCGAACGAGGGACATGGTGAGACTCCTGGGGTTGGCGGGAAACAGGTCGGGGGAAAACGGGCGGTGCCGTTTGTGCGGCCACACCAAGACCCTTGCGCAAGCCTCGTGCCATGCGTTGAAAATCGCCTAAACCTCTGATTTCATTGAATAAAAATTTTGTATGATCGAGAT
>JBLIJY010000159.1:0-5919 GCA_047636095.1 Hydrogenophaga sp.
TCCACAGGCCGCGTCGATGCTGTGTGCGCGAGCTGCACACCGCGAAATTTCATCAGCTGCTGACCAAGCGATTGATTTCAAAGCTTTTTACACTGCCTGTTTTGTCATCGGTCTGTTGAGATCCAGCAGGTGCGCGGCATAGAGCCCAAGCATGATGGGGTTTTCCACAAAGTTATCCACAGAATTTGTGTATAGCTGCAAGTGAGCAAACAGGGGCAAACATTGAAGCGCAACGTTGGGTCGTCTTAGGACTGTGCCCCATAATTCTCTCCTCGTCAAAATGTCTGTTGTTGCTCGGAGCCCTGTTTTGTTTTCCATCATACAAGCGGCCGGCTGGCCGATCTGGCCCCTGATCGTGTGCTCGGTATTGGGCCTGACCCTGGTCATCGAACGCTTCATCAGCCTCAAATCCAACAAGATCGTGCCTGCAAAGTTGCTCGACGAGGCCCTCATGGTGTCGCGCGACGGTGTGCCCGGGCCAGACGTGGTGACCCAGCTGGAGCAAAACTCGGCGCTGGGCGCGGTGCTGGCCAGCGGATTTCGTACCCTCAACAGCAACCCACGCGCGTCCGAGCAGGACCTGCGCGCTGCGCTGGAAGGAGCCGGTCGCCAAGCCGCAGCAACGCTGCAGCGCTATTTGGGAGCGCTGGCCACGATCGCTTCGGCCGCCCCGTTGCTTGGCCTGCTGGGCACGGTGATCGGCATGATCGAAATCTTCGCCTCGCAGGGCAGCGCTGGTGGCATGGGCGTTGCGCCCGGTGGTGGCAACCCCGAGCAGCTCGCGCGCGGCATCTCGATTGCGCTTTACAACACGGCCTTTGGACTGATGATCGCGATTCCTGCGCTCATCTTCTGGCGCTATTTCCGAGGCCGAATCGACGGCTACCTGCTGACCATGGAACTCGCAGCCGACCGCTTTGCTCGGCATCTGGTGAGTCTGCGCAAATAAGCGCACCATCCTGGGAGTCCCCATGAACTTTCGCCCTGGCGACCGCGACGAGCCCGAGATCAACCTGATCCCGTTCATCGACATTCTCTTGGTGGTACTCATCTTTCTGATGCTCACCACCACCTACAGCAAGTTCACAGAGCTCAAGGTGAACCTGCCAGTGGCCGATGCCGAGGCACAGCGCCAGAACCCGAAAGAGGTGATCGTGACGGTGGGCAGCGACGGCCGTTACGCGATTAACCAGGCGGTGCTTGACGGTGCCAGCGTTGACCAGCTCACGCAAGCGCTGAGCGCTGTTGCGCAAAACAACCGCGAAATGGTGGTGGTCATCAGCGCCGACGCCACCGCAACCCACCAGTCGGTCATCAACGTGATGGACGCCGCGCGACGCGCCGGTCTGGTGCAGATCACATTCACCACCCAGCAACCGGGTGTCAGCCGTCGACCGTGACGCTCTGACGCCACCATGACAGGCTCGCCACACGAGGCGCGGGCGCAGCGTGAAGCACGCTGGCAAACCTGGGCACAACACAAGGGATGGCCAGCACGACTGCTGTGGCCGTTGGCCCAGCTGCTGGCTGCCATCAACACCCTGCGCCGAGTCGGCTACATGTTTGGCTGGCTGAAAACAGAGCGTCTGCCGATGCCGGTGATCGTGATCGGTAACGTGATCGCGGGGGGTGCGGGCAAGACACCCACTGTGATAGCACTGGTGAAGCACTTGCAGAATCGAGGCTGGCGGCCAGGCGTGGTGTCCCGGGGACACGGCCGAGTGGGTGGTTCATTGGTGCGGGTAACCAGCGCAAGCGCCCCCGACGAAGTCGGTGACGAGCCGCTGCTGATCCACCAGACCACCGGTGCACCGGTGTGCGTCGCACGTCGCCGTGCAGATGCTGCGCGCGCCCTGTTGGCGCAGCACCCGGATGTCAATGTGATCGTCTGCGACGACGGCCTGCAGCACCTGGCCATGGGTCGCGACCTGGCAATTGCGGTGTTCGACGAGCGCGGCGCCGGCAACGGCTGGCCGCTGCCGGCGGGCTTGCTTCGCGAGCCCTGGCCACCCTCGAAAGACAGCCGCCACCGGCCCCACTTGCTGCTTGTACAGCGTCGCGAGGGCGTGCCAGCCATCGAACTCGCCACCGGCGGTATCCCGCGCTTTGACGCTCAGCGCCGCCTCGCCGACCAGGTTTACAACCTGGAGGGTGAACAAATTCCACTCTTGGCGCTGCGCGACCAAGCTTTGATAGCGCTCGCGGGCATTGCTCGCCCCAGCGTTTTCTTCGCCATGCTGCGCGCACGCGGGCTCACGCTGACCCAAGAAGTCTCGCTGCCTGACCACGCCGATACCTCGGCCTACCAAGACGGGCTGACCCGCGGCCCTGGGCTTCTGATTTGCACCGAAAAAGATGCCGTCAAACTCGCCGCCCAGCTGGAGGGTGAGGGGCCGGCAATGCGACAACGCATCTGGGTGGCACCGCTGGAGCTCAGGCCTGAGCCGGGCTTTTACACGGCAGTAGATACCGCACTCGAGAGATTCGGTCCAGCCCGCAATCCTGCCCTTGGACCCTGACTTTGAACCTCGCGGGCACTATCATCGCGGCATGGACACCAAACTGCTTGAACTGCTGGTCTGCCCAGTCACCAAGGGCCCGCTGATCTACCTGCGCGACCAGCAAGAGTTGCTCTCGCGCAGCGCGCGCTTGGCTTACCCGGTGCGTGACGGCATGCCTATCTTGCTGGAACACGAGGCGCGAACCATCAGCGAGGAAGAAGCCAAACGCCCCAACCCTCCTGCGTCTGCACCTGCTTCATGAGCGCAAGCTGTCCGCGCGCGGGATTCATCGTGCTGATTCCGGCTCGGCTGGCCTCCACCCGGCTGCCCAACAAACCGCTGGCCGACATCGCTGGCATCCCCATGGTGGTCCGTGTCGCGCAGCGCGCGCTACAAAGCGGCGCAGACCGGTGCGTGGTGGCAGCGGATGACAGGCGCATCGTGCAAGCTTGCCAAGCCCACGGCATCCCCGCCGTGCTTACCCGCGCCGACCACCATTGCGGCAGCGACCGGCTGGCAGAAGCCTGCGAGCTGCTCGGCCTGGCCGATGACGCCGTGGTGGTCAATGTGCAGGGCGACGAGCCGCTGATCGAGCCGGCTCTGATTGGCGCTGTGGCGGCGGAGCTGCAGGCACGGCCCGACTGCGTCATGAGCACCGCCGCTCACAGCATCGACGCCATGGCCGACTTCCTTAACCCTAACGTGGTCAAGGTGGTGCTGGACCGCAACCGCAGCGCGCTCTATTTCAGCCGCGCGCCAATTGCCTGGTGGCGTGATGGCATGGCGACCGGCACGTCCGCCGCCACCTTGCCTTCGCCAGCGCCGCTGCGCCACATCGGGCTCTACGCCTACCGAGCCGGGTTTTTGCGTCACTTTCCAGCGCTGCAGACATCGCCCCTGGAGCTCACCGAGTCGCTGGAGCAGCTGCGCGTGCTGTGGCACGGTGAGCGCATCGCGGTGCACATCAGCGTGCAGGCGCCAGGTGCCGGCGTTGACACGCCCGAGGATTTGACGCGGGTACGTGCTGTTTTCGGCGCTGTTTAAGCCACTTTAGCCGCGCTTGCTCGCTGTAAGCTGAGGCAGGGAAACTGCATGCTATCCTCACTCGAGATACCCCCGGGACCGTTTCCGTGGGGGGCTGCCCGAGACAAGCAGCCACTGAACAAAACACCCTATCAAGGACAGCGATGCGACTGATTCTGTTGGGCGCTCCCGGCGCCGGCAAAGGCACCCAGGCCACCTTCATTTGCCAGAAATACGGCATACCCCAGATCTCTACCGGCGACATGCTGCGCGCTGCGGTCAAGGCAGGGACACCGCTCGGCTTGCAGGCCAAGGGCATCATGGCCTCGGGCGGCTTGGTCAGCGATGATCTGATCATCAACCTGGTGAAAGAGCGCATCGCCCAGGCCGACTGCGCCAATGGCTTTCTGTTTGACGGCTTCCCGCGCACCATTCCCCAGGCCGATGCGATGAAGGCCGCTGGCGTGAAGCTCGACCACGTGCTGGAGATTGATGTGCCGTTCGACGCGATCATTGAGCGCATGAGCGGACGCCGCTCGCACCCTGCCTCGGGCCGCACCTACCACGTCGTGTTCAATCCGCCCAAGGTGACGGGTCAGGACGACGTCACCGGTGAACCGCTGATTCAGCGCGAGGACGACAAGGAAGAGACGGTCAAAAAACGGCTCGATGTGTACAGCGCTCAAACCCGGCCGTTGGTGAACTACTACAGCCAGTGGGCCAAGGCCAAGCCCAATGTCGCGCCTCAGTACCGGGCCATCAGCGGCACCGGTACGGTGGAACAGATCACGGCGCGCGCGCTTGAAGCGCTATCGAACTGACGCACCGCGTTTTCGCCACTCAAGCAGCCCGGCAATCGACGGGCTTTTTTTGTCTTCGATAGAGCGGTTTTGCAGGTCACTTCAGGCCGGACTGGAACGCAATCCATAGGTCACGCCGTTCAAAAACAGATACTCAGCGCGCAGCACCGGGCCACCCTTTTCTTCCTTGAAGGTAAACCCCACCAGCGACAGCGTTTGCACCACCCGCAATTCGGGCGCCCGCCAGAGCCCGAGCCGAAACAGCGGCGCGAGTTCGACCTCCCAGCGGCGATCGCACCGCATGGGAGCAACCGCCCGCGCCAGAAGCGCAGCGCCATCGATGCCCGCCGTCTGAGCCGGCACCGTGCGCGTCGCTAGGTCGTTCGGCACGACCATTCCCTCAGGGACTTCCAGTACCAATTCGGCGTGAGGATTGCGCCAAGCCACCTCCACCGCCCTCCCTTCGAGGTAGATCGGTCAATTCTGGTCAAAACTGCTCCAGCCATGGTGCGCCCAGACGGGCACGATCGCTGCACTGCAAGCCCACCAGCCACCCGCTTGAATCATCTGCCGTCTTTGCATGGTTCACTCCATTCTGTTCACTTGCGCACCATCGGTTTTCGACCGCCCCTCAAACATAGCCGATCCAGCAGCCACAGCAGCGCAGACAGTCCCATGGACAGTTTCGCGATGCGGTCCAACCGCTGAAAAGACCGTCGGCTGTGAAACCATGCCGCGTTGCAGCCTGCCAGCATCAACAACGCCATTTTGGCTACGAACCCCGATTGCCCAACAGTTCCTGAGGCTGGGTGCCAAACATCAACAATCCAGTGACGGCCGCCAGCACAAAGCCACCCAGCGCCAACGACAAGCTCAGCCGGGCCAGCGCCTGCACCGGCAGCGCCTGCCCCCAGCCGAACACGCGCAACTCCAGCAGCGCGAGGTTACCGATCAACAGGCCAACACCGAGCAGGTGGGCTGTTTCCAGCATGGGATAGGCACAGGGGTGGGCGCCCAGCGCTGCGAGCACGGTCAGCCGGCCAGCAACTCCAGCGCCAGCGCCAATCGCGCCTTGACCGGAGACAGGCAGCTGATCTCGGGCAACGGATGCCCAGGGCGCGGCAACACCGTCCCCCGGGCACAGCGGGTGGTGCGCACGACACGCACACCGCCAGCTTGGGCTTCAGCCAGCGCGGCTTCCAGGGGTTGGTTCACCGAACCGTTACCGGTGCCAGCGACAACAATCCCGCGCAGCGGCCGCTCGGCGGGCAGCGCGAGCAACGCCCGCACCATATCGCCGTCTGCATCGGCATGGCTGGTCAGCAAGACCACCCGCGGCAACGCCGCCGTCGACAAAAATTTCTCAAGCCGCCGCGCTCCCGCCGGCGATGGCGCAGCCGAAACCGGAAACGCGCGGAACAGCCGCAGCTGACCGGCTTCCATCGCGCCCAGCGCGCCCGCGTCCCCCGCGTCGAAAGCACCCAGTCGGTAGCTGTGCACCTTGTTGACATCCAGCCCGGTATGGACCTCGCCCGCACACACAACCAACACACCGCTGGCACCAGGGTGGCGCGCCATGGCCACCGCATCGCTGA
>JBLIJY010000160.1:0-5916 GCA_047636095.1 Hydrogenophaga sp.
GAACACCCGGGGCGTCCCCCAGCGCCGCAGCTCCACGTTGTCTTCTTCCCCTGCACCGATGGGCACGCTCTCGTGCGGCAGGTTGGGCACCGCCAGCAACAGGGTGGACAGCTCGGCCTGAATCACCTCAAGGCGCTGCGCAGAGCGCTCCAGCTCGCCCTTGAGTGCGTTGACTTGCGCCATCGCGGCATCGGCCTCGGCGTGCTGGCCTTTGCCCTTGAGCATGCCGATTTGTTTGGAGAGCTGGTTGCGCTGGCTTTGCAGCGTTTCGGTGCGGGTTTGGAGGGTTTTGCGCTCGGCTTCCAGCACCTCGAACGCGGCCACATCCAGATAAGGCTGGGGCTGTTTTCGGGTTTGCAGCCGGGCAATCACGCCGGGCAGGTCTTTTCGGAGTTGGGCAATGTCTAGCATGCGGCGATTGTAGGTTTGCCGCCGCGCCGGCTATTTCAGGTGGTCGATCAGCTCCACGTCGCTGCCGTCGATTTTCAGCCCTTTGGGCATGGGAAACTTCACCGACTCGGTGAGCCCGTCCATGGTGCGCACCGAAATCGCGCCCAGTGCCTTGATGCGCTCGATCACCTGGCGCACCAGAATCTCGGGCGCCGACGCGCCAGCGGTCAGGCCCACACGCGCCTTGCCTTCGAACCAGCTGGCCTGCAGCTCGTCGGCGCTGTCGACCATGTAGCTCTCGGTGCCGAGCTTGAGCGCCACCTCGCGCAGGCGGTTGCTGTTGGAGCTGGTCGCGCTGCCCACCACGATCACGATGTCTACCTGCGGTGTGAGCAGCTTGACCGCGTCTTGCCGGTTCTGGGTGGCGTAGCAGATGTCCTGCTGCTTGGGCTCGCGCACGCTGGGGAAATGGGCCTTCACCGCCGCCAGAATTTCGGCCGTGTCGTCCACCGACAGCGTGGTCTGCGTGACCACCGCGAGTTTTTTGGTTTGTGCCGGGCGCACACGGACCACGTCGGCCACGTCTTCCACCAGGTGGATGCCGGCATCGAGCTGGCCCATGGTGCCCTCCACCTCGGGGTGGCCCTTGTGGCCGATCATGATGAACTCGTAACCCTCGCGGTGCAGCTTGGCCACCTCCACATGCACCTTGGTCACCAGCGGGCAGGTGGCGTCGAAAATGGCGAAGCCGCGCCGCTTCGCTTCGTCCTGCACCGCCTTGCTCACGCCGTGGGCGGAAAACACCAGCGTGGCGCCGGGTGGCACGTCGGACAGCTCCTCGATGAAGATCGCGCCCTTGGCCTTGAGATCGTTGACCACATAGGTGTTGTGCACGATCTCATGGCGCACGTAGATGGGGCGGCCAAACTTCACCAGCGCGCGCTCCACGATCTCGATCGCGCGATCGACACCGGCACAAAAGCCGCGCGGCTCGGCCAACAGAATTTCGGCGCCCGGAGCCACCAGATCGGCCTGCGTTAACGTGAGTTTTTCGTTCATCAGAGCACCCCGATCAATTGAACTTCGAACACCACCGGCTGACCGGCCAGCGGGTGGTTGAAATCGAACAGCACCGCGCCGTCTTCGCGCACCTGCAACACCGAGCCCGCGTAGGTGCCCAGGCCATCGGGCGTGGGGAACTGCACCACATCGCCCGCCTGGTATTGCTCGTTCGGGTCGCCCAGCTCGCTCAGCAGCTTGCGCGCCACCCACTGCACCATCTCGGGCTGGCGCTCGCCAAATGCCTCGCCTGCGGCCAGCTCGATCACCGTACGGCTGCCCTCCTCCAGCCCGATCAACCGCAGCTCGATGGCGGGCGAAAGCTCGCCCGCGCCGAGGCTGAGCGTGGCGGGCTGGCCGCCGAAAGTGTCGATGACGACCTGCCCTTGCGGCCCCGACATGCGGTAGTGCAGCGTGAGAAAAGAAGCTTCTTGGACCTGGGACATGGACGTATTGGGGAGAAATGGGGGTGTGAGGTGATCAAACCGCACACGGCAGAGGCGCGGCAGCCCAACGGGCCACAACTCCTATTGTAAAAAAGCGGAACCACCCCGCGAGAGAACCCCATGGATAGCCTTGTCACTACCGGCCTGAAAAGCCTGCCCAAGGACTCGCGACCACGCGAAAAGCTGCTGGCGCGCGGCGCTGGCGCCCTGAGCGACGCCGAACTGCTCGCGCTGCTGCTGCGCACCGGCCTACCGGGCAAACACGTGCTTCAGCTGGCGCAGGAAATTCTGGAGCGCTTTGGCGGCGTGGCGGGCCTGCTGCACACCGGCATCGACGCGCTCAAGGTGGTGAAAGGCCTGGGTCCAGCCAAACGCGCGGAGGTGGTCGCGGTGCTGGAGCTGGCGCGCCGCGCTCTGGCACAGGAGCTGGGCCAGCAACCGCTGTTCGACAGCCCCAGCGCTGTGCGCGACTACCTGCAGCTGCAGCTCGGCGCGCGCAGCCACGAGGTGTTTGCGGTGCTGTTTCTCGACAGCCAGAACCGCCTGCTGGCGTTTGAGGAGCTGTTTCGCGGCACGCTCAGTCAGACCAGCGTCTACCCGCGCGAGGTCGTTTTGCGCGCGCTGCACCACCACGCCGCCGCCGTGGTGCTGGCGCACAACCACCCCAGCGGCACCGCCCAGCCGTCGCGCGCCGACGAAGCACTGACGCAGTCGCTCAAAGCGGCCCTGTCGCTGGTGGATGTGCGGGTGCTCGACCATTTCATCGTGACGCGGGACCGGGCCGCCTCCATGGCCGAGATGGGCTTGGTCTAGACGCCCCCCTTTCATTGTCTTTGAACAACCTTCTTGCTTTTCCGCACGGTTTAGGCCGAGCTTTGCAGCACGCAGAAAAACATGCCTCAGTAGCGAGCGGCAACGCCGCGACCCGCCAGCAACACCACTGCGGCCATGCCGCTCCAACCAATTCAAGGCTTTGGCTGAGCTTTTGCAAAGCGCGGAGAACCATGTCTTCGCAGCGAGGGAATGCTGGCGCGGCGTCGCTCATCCCCACTTGGCGCGCATTCTCAAAACCACAGGGTCATCTCCCATGGGAGAAAATCCCGTGCATGAAGGTTCGCTCATTGTTCGAACTCGGCGCACTGCAAAAAGTGATCACACAGCGAGCGGCTGCCGAAGCGGCCGTGATTGCTGCGGCACGCGCGTTGGCCGAGCGCGAAGACCGCGAGCGCCGGCTGTTTGAACTCGCGGTGGGCCCGGTGCAGCCGCTGCGGGTGGCGCGGCGTGTGCAGCACACACCCGAGCCGCTGCAGCCGTATCCGTTTCAGCGGTTGCTCGATGAGCAGTCCGTGATGCGCGAGGCACTGTCGGACGACTTTGATGTGGAAACCCTGCTGCACACCGACGACCTGCTGAGCTACGGCGTGCCGCGCCTGGGGGCAGACGTGCTGCGCAAGCTGCGCGAAGGCCGCTGGAGCATCCAGCGTCATCTGGACCTGCACGGCCTGCGCACCGACGAGGCGCGCGAAGCGCTGGGGCGTTTTATTCGTGATTCACATCACAGCGGCATGCGCTGTGTGCGCGTGGTGCATGGCAAGGGTTTGGGCTCACCTGGGCGTGTGCCGGTGCTCAAAGCGCGTGTGCAGCGCTGGCTGGTGCAAAAGTACGAGGTGATGGCCTTTGTGCAGGCCAGACCGGCCGACGGCGGCGCGGGGGCGTTGGTGGTGCTGCTGCGCTCGGGTTGAATCAGCAGCCACGCTCAAGGCGAACAGCTAAGCAGATGCTTGGCTGGATCACGGAAAACTCAGGCTCAGACCCGATTGCTCGCTGGAGTAGCGGCTCAGGTGCTCGAAGAACTCGCCCTGCCCTTTGGTGTCCTGCCACTGATGACCGTCGTACCGGTAGTGAAAACCGCCCGCGCGTGCTGCCAGCCAGACCTCTTGCAAGGGCTTTTGCAGGTTGATGATGATCTGGCTGCCACGGGCAAAGCTGAGGGTGATCATGCCGCCCACGCGCTGGTTGTCGATGTCGGCGTCGGTGCTGTCGTTGATGCGGTCACAGGCCAGCTCCACAGCGCGCAGCAGGCACTCTGCATGGTCTTGGTATTCGAGGTCGGTCATTACAATTCGGTGATGGAAAAACAGCGGGTGAATGAAATTCTAGGCGCCGGCCCAGGTGGCAGGCGCTGCACCGCGCTCGCCGCCCTCATGGTGGCCGGGTTGCTGCTCGCTGGCTGCGGTCAGAAAGGCCCGCTCACGCTGCCCTCGGCAGCGCCTGCCAAGGTCCAAACAGCCCTGCCAGCAGCAGCCTCAGCCCCGGCTGCAGACAATACCGTTCCCGAGCGCACCGACGCCGCTCCCCGCTGACCTTGCAGCGCATCTGCCCCGGCCGCACAGGCGGCGCCACCCGACATGAACGCACTCACCGCCACCCACACGCCGACGCTCCCGTCGACCCACCTGCCCGCTTATTTCGCGTACCTTGACGGTCGTCTGTGTGTGGAGGGGCAGCCGCTGGACGCGCTCGCGCAAACCCACGGCACGCCCTTGTTCGTCTACAGCCAAGCCGCGATGCTCGACGCGCTGGCCAGCTACCAGCGCGCGCTGGCGAACCGCACCCATCTGATCTGCTACGCGATGAAGGCCAACTCGACGCTGGCCCTGCTGCAAACCCTGGTGCGCGCCGGTTGCGGCCTGGACATCGTCTCGGGCGGCGAGCTGGAGCGCGCGCTGGCCGCTGGCGTGGCGCCCGAGAAGATCATTTTTTCAGGCGTCGGCAAAACGCGCACGGAGATGCGCAGCGCGCTGGCGGTGGGCATCGGTTGCTTCAATGTGGAGAGCACGGCCGAGCTCGATGTGCTGAACGAGGTGGCGCAAGCCATGGGGATGAAGGCGCCGGTCAGCATCCGCGTCAACCCCAACGTGGACGCCAAAACCCACCCCTACATTTCCACTGGACTCAAAGGCAACAAGTTCGGCATCGCGCAGGAAGACGTGGTGGCCACCTACCGGCACGCAGCGGCTTGCAGCGGGCTGCGGGTGGTCGGCATCGACTGCCACATTGGCTCGCAAATCACCGAGACCGGGCCCTATCTGGATGCAATGGACCGGGTGCTGGACCTGGTGCAGGCCGTCGAAGCAGCGGGCGTGCCCATTGAACACATCGATTTCGGCGGTGGCCTGGGCATTGACTACAACGGCGACACGCCGCCTGCGGCCGACCAGCTCTGGCAGCAGTTGCTTGACAAGCTGGACGCACGCGGCTTTGGGCAGCGCAAGATCGTGCTGGAGCCGGGTCGCTCGCTGGTGGGCAACGCCGGCGTGTGCGTGACCGAGGTGCTGTACCTCAAGCCGGGTGAGCAGAAAAATTTCTTGATCGTAGACGCCGCCATGAACGACCTCCCGCGCCCCGCGATGTACCAGGCGTTTCACCGCATCGAGCCGTTGGTGCCGCGCCTCGCTGGCACCACCACCACTTGGGATGTTGTGGGCCCGGTGTGCGAAAGCGGCGACTGGCTGGGCCGCGACCGCGCGCTGGCGGTGCAACCCGGCGATCTGCTGGCGGTGCTCTCTGCCGGCGCCTACTGCATGAGCATGGCCAGCAACTACAACACCCGTGGCCGCGCGGCCGAGGTGCTGGTGGGCAGCGGCGAAGCAACGCTGATCCGCGAGCGCGAAAGCGCAGCCGATCAGCTGCGGCTGGAGCGTCTGCTCCCCTGAACCCAGCGCCACACGCGCCAGACCAGCAGGCTGCTCAGAATGGCGGCATAAACCGCCACCTCGGCAAAATCGTTTTTGCCGCTGCGCATCCAGAAGAAATGCAGCACCGCCAGGCCAGCGATGCCATACACCGCGCGGTGCAACATCTGCCAGCGCCGCGCGCCCAGCCAGCGCACAGCGCGGTTGAACGAGGTGGCCGCGAGCAGCAACAGCAAAGACCAAGCAAGCATGCCGACCAGGATGAACGGGCGCTTGATCACATCGTCCACCACCGCAGCCAGCACCAGTTCCTGATCGAACCAGGC
>JBLIJY010000161.1:0-5916 GCA_047636095.1 Hydrogenophaga sp.
GGTTTTTTTTTCCGCTGGATCTGCCAGGACCGCTGGCGCGCCGGCGGGTTTGAACGCCAGCAGCCGCAGCAACACCATGGACAGCGCAGCGTATTCGTCGGGCGCCAAGCCGAGTTCGGCGCGGCCATGCAGACACAGGCTGTAGAGCAGCTGGGTTTCGTCGGCGGGCATGGCTTGGGCGAGACGCGCGATCTCGGGCTCGTCGGGGTCATCGCTCTCGGCGGCGCGCCCGGGCACGGCCTGCAGCACCGCCATGCGTTGCAGCAAGCCGGTCATTTCTTCCAGGGTGGACGCGGCGTTGAGGCCATTGACGCGCAGCGTGTCGATGGTTTCCATGAGCGCGGCACCGTCGGCGCGCGCCAGCGCATCGATGAGCCGCAGCACATGCGAGCGATCCACTGCACCCAGCATCTGGCGCACGGCCGCTTCTTGCAGCTGCCCGTTGCCAAACGCAATGGCCTGGTCGGTGAGGGACAGCGCGTCTCGCATGGAGCCGCGTGCTGCCCGCGCGATCAAGCGCAGCGCCTGCACCTCGGCTGGCACAGCCTCGGCTTGCAGCACCTGCACCAAATGCGCCAGCACCGTCTCGGGCGCCATCGGCCGCAGGTTGAATTGCAGACAGCGCGACAGCACGGTGACCGGCACCTTCTGAGGGTCGGTCGTGGCCAGCACAAACTTCAAATACTCAGGCGGCTCTTCCAGCGTCTTCAACATCGCGTTGAACGCGGTGTTGGTCAGCATGTGCACCTCGTCGATCATGAAGACCTTGAAGCGCCCCTGCACCGGCTTGTAAACCGCTTGCTCCAAGAGCGACTGCACCTCGTCCACCCCGCGATTGGAGGCTGCATCGAGCTCGGTGTAGTCAACAAACCGGCCGGCGTCGATGTCGGTACAGGCCTGGCACACACCACACGGCTCGGCGGTGATGCCGCCCTGCCCGTCGGCGCCCAGACAATTGAGCGACTTGGCCAGAATGCGCGACACCGTCGTCTTGCCCACGCCGCGCGTGCCCGTGAACAGGTAGGCGTGGTGCAGGCGCTGGCTGGTGAGCGCGTTGGACAAGGCCTGTACGACATGCGACTGGCCCACCATTTCCGCAAAATTGCGGGGGCGGTATTTGCGGGCCAGGACGACATAAGACATGCGGTGGATTCTAAGCGTCGCCCCTGGCCCGGGCTTCGACCGCTGGCGATCCGATGGCCTACAATCGACGGTGACGGGCCTTCCCGCATGGTGAAGCGGCCAACCGGGTCAGGTGGGGAACCAAGCAGCCCTAACTGTGGAGTCAGTGCCGGGGTCAAGGCTCGTCACCTTATTGCATCAGCGCCAACCCAGGCGCCATTGAACCAAAGGCCGCCCATGCGGCCTTTGTTGTGTCTGTGGGTTTTGTGGCGCACATCTCGAACCCAGCCCGGCCAGCGGATTCGGCTCTCCAGCGCCCGCAACAGGCCCAGCGCTGCGCCAGCCGACATCGCGTGCGGGTCAAAGGAAGCTGCGCAACCGAAGCGCAAGAAAGCCTCGCGACCGGTCGCGTCGGCCGCGGCGAAACCCATACCCCAGCTGGCAAACAGGCGTTCGTCAACAGGCTGCCATTCCAGCAACACGATACGGCGGTGGCGGGCATCAGCAGCGATGCGGCAGAAGACCTCGCTGACGGCCTCGCGCTCACCTTCTAGGCACTGCACGAAGGCGCGGTGGTCAAAGGCCAGCACACCTGTCAGCTGGCGGCGGGCGTGGTCGGCCAGCAGCTGCACCGAAGCAGGGTAAGCGTCTGGCCGTGGCATCTTGAGATGATGCAGACATCGCCCCAGCATTGCGTCCATGGCGAACATGGTTCAAGCGGTGTGCACAGCGGCAATGGCGATGGCGGCTCGTTGGCTGAGCGCCGGTGCGCTCGCCGCGTTGATCACCGGGCGGTCTTCAGCCGGTGGGCTTCCACTGGTGGGGCAGCAACTCCTCGATGCGGCTGCTCAACTGCGTCGGCATTGGGGGGAGCACATCTTTCAGGTAAGCCCAGGGATCGTGCCCGTTGAGCTTGGCCGATTGCACCAAGCTCATCACGACCGCAGCGCGCTCGCCAGCCAGCTGAGAGCCAATGAACAGCCAGTTGCGACGCCCCAGAGCCCAGGGCCGAATCCGGTTCTCCACGCAGTTGTTGTCGATCGGCACCGCGCCATCCAGCAAGAACCGACCCAGCCCCACCCAGTGGTTCAGGCTGTAGTCGATCGCCTTGGCAATGGCACTGCCCTCAGGCACCCGCGTGCGTTCAAGTTTGAGCCACGGATGCAGCGCACACCAGAGAAGTTCACGGCCATGTACGCGCAGCGCCTAGACGTCATCTGCGACATGAACATCCGCGAAGCGAAAGACGGCGACCGGGCTTGAACGCGGGGCGGTGCTGATCGCCCCAGGCGGGCGCCACATGCAGCTGCAAAGGCGCGGCGGCCACTATTACGCCGTGATCATCGACAGCCCGCCAGTCAACCGCCACAAACCGAGTGTCGACATGCTGTTTCGCTCGGTGGCCGAGGTCTCCAGTGGCGACATGCTGGCGATCATGCTGACCGGCATGGGCGATGACGGCGCACGCGGCATGAAGCAGCTGCACGACGGCGGCGCGCGCACGATCGCGCAAGACGAGGCCAGCTGCGTGGTCTTCGGCATGCCCAAAGAGGCGATCAAGCTCGGCGCTGTGGACCAGGTGATGCCGCTGGAGCGCGTGTCTGGCGCGATTTTGCAGGTTGACGTGCGCGGCTGAAGACTGGCAGCACGCCGCAGCATCAAGCAGTGGCTGCGCGCCGCTGAAGCGAAGGACGCTGAGCGGCCTTCACCCGGCTCAAGAACGGCGCACCGACCCCAGCCAATCGCTTGCGCCCTGCCCCGCCGCCGCCCCGCTGGCCAGGCAACCGGTGAGCAAATAGCCGCCGGTGGGCGCTTCCCAGTCGAGCATTTCGCCGGCACAGAACACGCCGGCGCGCTCGCGCAGCATCAGGCGGTGATCCAGCGCCTCCCAGCGCACACCCCCAGCGCTGCTGATGGCCTCGTCGATCGGGCGCGGGCGCAGCAGCACCAGCGGCAAGGCTTTGATGGCCAACGCCAAGCGCGCAGGATCGTGCAGCGTGGGTTTATCCAGCAGCTCGTTGAGCAGCGCCATCTTGATGCCGTCGATGCCAAGTCGGCTTTTCAAATGGGCTGAGAGGCTGCGCGGGCCACGTGGGTGGGCGGTTTGCGCCGTCACCTGCTCAGCGCTGCGGTCGGGCAACAGATCGAGGTGGACGGTGGCTTGTCCGCTGCGTGCGATCTCGTCGCGAATCAGGGCCGAGGCGGCATAGACCAGGCTGCCTTCGATGCCGCTGGCGGTGGCCACAAATTCGCCGCGGCGCTCGAACGACCGGCCCTGGCTATCGCTGAAGGACAACGCAATCGACTTGAACGGCTGACCAGCGAAGCGTTCGCGAAAAAAAGGGCTCCAGCCCTCCCCGCTGGCGTGGACGCCGGATGCCGCCACGTCGAAGCCGCAGTTGCTTGGTTGCAACGGCGCGGTTAAAACACCCGCGGCTTGCAGTGTGGGTACCCAGGCGCCGTCGGACCCCAGGCGGGCCCAGCTGGCGCCGCCCAAGGCGAGCACGGTGGCGCGGGCGCTCACGCAGCGCTCGCCCTCTGGCGTGGCAAAGCGCAGCGCGTTTGTGCCGCCGTCTGCCCAGCCCAGCCAGCGGTGGCGCATGTGAAACGCGACCGGCGCGCCACCGGGCGCGGGATGGCGCAGGCGGTGCAACCAGGCGCGCAGCAGGGGCGCGGCCTTCATGTCGGTGGGAAACACGCGCTGCGAGCTGCCCACAAAGGTGGTGATGCCCAGCCCGGCAGCCCAGTCGCGCACCGCCTGCGGGCCAAAAGTCTGCAGCAGGGGGCCCAGCGCATCGGCGCGCTCGGCATAGCGGGCGGTGAACGCGTCCAGCGGTTCGGCGTGGGTGAGGTTCATGCCACCTTTGCCGGCCAACAGAAACTTGCGGCCGACCGAGGGCATGGCGTCGAACAGGTGGACGGACAGACCGGCGTTTGAGAGCACCTCGGCCGCCATCAGACCCGCCGGTCCACCGCCGATCACCGCGACATCGATGGGTGTGCTGGGTTTGGGATTCATGCAGATACCGTTTCGGGTGGGACTTCGATCAAACGGCCCTCGGCGTTGATGAACGCCAAGCGCACCGGCGCACCCAGGTAGGCCGCCAATACCGCTGCGCGGTAGCCGCGCATTTGCGCCAGCAACTCGGGCTGGCGTTCGGGGTGCACGGCGGTCTTGAAATCGAGCACCCACCAAGTGGCGCTTTCGCCTGGCTGTGCGCGGGTACGCAGCAGCCGGTCAAGCCGCAGCGATTCGCCTTGGTGTACCAGCGCCACCTCGTTGCCCCATTGCGCCACGCAAGTGCTGTCCCAAGCCCAAGCCGCTTCGCCATGCACCATGCACTCGGCCATGGCTTGGGCTGCCTGCGCGCGCTCAGGGCTCAGGCCAAATTCGGCCGCCACTGCACGGCGGTGGACCTCGCCCCAGGCAAACTCGCCCAGTGGTGTGGGGCACCACTGCAGCAGCCGATGCAGCGCCAGACCGAAGCGGCGCGGCTCGTCGTCGGGATCACTGGCAGCAGGCACCGGTAGCGCTGCGGTTGCAGACGCCAACTGGGCAACAGGACGCGCCAACGCAGGCAACTGGGCGAGGCGGAAAACACCGCCGTCAAGTCCACCGTGCGCCGCCCGCGCTGGTTCTGTGGGCGCTGTGGCGGGTTCGGCTTGCGCCAACGGTTGCAGGCGCGTGTACCAACTGGGCGCCGAGCCGGGGTTGTGCGGCTCAAAACTGGAAATCACCAGCCGCGACTCGGCGCGGGTGAGCGCCACGTACAAAGCGTTGAGCTCCTCCAGTGCGCGCGCTTGCTGTTCCGTCTGCAAGACCTCCAGCGCACAGGTGGGTGGCGTTTTTTCGCTGGCCAAAAACACAAAGCGGCGCGGCTGGGGCAACTCGCCCGGCCAATCCACCAGCACGCCCATGGTCTCGGGGCGGGCCGATGTGGTGGCGGTGTCGAGCAACACCACAGTGTGGGCTTCCAAGCCTTTGGCGCCGTGGATGGTGAGCAGGCGCACGGCGCCTGGCGTGTGGCTGGCGGTGGCCTTGAGCCCACCGGCTTTGAGCGCGCGCACGAAGCGATAGGGCGTGAGAAAACGACCCCCGTCGATGGCCAGCGATTGGGCGAGCAGATCGCGCAATTGCGCTAGCACCGCTGCGCGCTGGCTGGCAGGCGCTGCCTGTGCGAAACGCGCCAGCACGTCGCCGTGGTCAAAGATGGCGGACAGCGCGTCGTGCGGCAGCAGGGTGCTCACCCAGCTTTGGTACTGGCGCAGTCGCTCGGCGGCGGCGCTCAGGGTGGTGGCATCGGCCTGCGCAACCGCATCTGGCTGCTGCGGGCGAGCGAGTTCCGCGATTTGGTCGGCCAGCGGCAGCTCGGCCAAGCGCTGCAACACCGCCCACCACGACGGCGCAGGCGGCCGGGGTTGGTCAGCCGCGTCGTCTGCCGGCGGCGTCCAGCGCAAGCGCAAGCGCGCCACCTGCGCCAGCAGCGCGTCGCTGAGGCCGAACAGCGGCGACTTGAGCGCGCGCGCCAGGCTCAGGTGGTGGTGCGGCGAGACCAGGGCATCGAGCAGCGCCACCAGGTCTTGCACCGCTGGCGCTTCGGCCAGATCGAGCTTCTCGGGCTGCTCGCTGGCGATGCCGCGCTGCAGCAAAGCATCGTGCAACCAGCCCAGGCGCTCGCGCCGCCGCGCCAGCACCATCACCTGGTCGGGTAGCAAGTGTCCTTCCCGCACCTCGGCGGCAATCCAGTCGGCTGCCTGCTGGGCTTCGCGGGCCGGATAGGTGTCTTCCAGCAC
>JBLIJY010000162.1:0-5902 GCA_047636095.1 Hydrogenophaga sp.
AGGCGCCGCAAAACCGTGTCCGCATCCAGCTCCAGCAGTTCCTCGCGCTTAAGGCTGGCCGCCAGAATAGCGATGCGGTTGTAGTCTTCGTTCAGGCCAATCTCGTCTTCGTCGCGCCGGATCGCACCGCCGCCCGACAAATTGGCCTCTCCCTGCATGGGCAGGCGCTGAATCAGCAGACCGGCGGCCACTTTGTCGTTCGCAGCCAGCACCAGCCGGGTGTCGAGCTGCTCGCTTTGCAGCATGTAGTGCTCGATCACCTCGCTGAGCTTCTCGATTTTTTCCCGGCGGTCGTCAAACAGCGGCACCACGCCCTGGTAGGGCTGCTGTCCGGGCAGGCGGTCTTTGGGGTCCAGCGTGATCGCGCAACGGCCTTGGTTGGTGAGGTTGACCATTTGCGACAGCGGCGCATTCGCCGCCACCTCGCCCTTGACCGTGGCGGTGGCGCGCAGGCTGAGGTCGGGCTGCACCTCGGCCACTGCCAACTTCACCGGGCCATCGCCCTGAATCTGCAAGATCAGCGCGCCGTTGAACTTGATGTTGGCCTGCATCAACGTGGCCGCCGCCACCATCTCGCCCAGCAGTTCGGACACGGCCGCCGGGTAGCCGCCAGCCTCTTCACGCCGGCGCAGGATGTCCTGCCAGGCATCGGTCAGGCGCACCAACATACCGCGCACCGGCAGGCCTTCAAAAACAAATTTGTGGAGTTCGGACAAACGCTTCTTTCAGTATCAACAACAAAAACAAATAGCGTTCAGTCCAGCTTTTTCAAGGTGTGGCGGAAGCGCTGCGCGTTCTCCACATAGTGGCGGGCGCTGGCACGCAGGCCCTCGATCTGCTCGGGCGTGAGCTGGCGCACCACCTTGGCCGGGCTGCCCAGAATCATGGAGCCATCGGGAAATTCTTTGCCTTCGGTCACCAGCGAGCCTGCGCCCACCAGGCAGTGCCTGCCGATCTTGGCGCCGTTGAGCACCACCGCACCAATGCCGATCAGCGAACCATCGCCCACCGTGCAGCCGTGCAGCATCACCTGATGCCCGACCGTCACATGCTCGCCAATGGTGAGCGGCTGGCCGACATCGGCGTGCAGCACGCTGGCGTCCTGGATGTTGCTGCCTTTGCCGATCGTGATGGTCTCGGTGTCGCCGCGCACCGTCACCCCAAACCACACGCTGCTGTCCTCGGCCAGGTGCACGTTGCCGATCACCTGCGCGCTGTCTGCCACCCAGGCGGTGTCGGCCATCTGCGGGATGAGTCCGTCGAGTTCGTAAAGTGACATGGTTGCTGCTTTCTCGTTGCTGAACCGCCCAGGCGCCGCCTTCTTGGCACCACCAGAGTGAAACCTAGAATTGTAGGGATGCCAACCCATTCAACCTACCCGTCGGCGACACCGTCCGAGAGCGCCCGTACGCGCGCGCTGCAAGCGCTTTGTCTGAGCGAGCCCCAAACCAAGGTTCAGGCTACGCATGCGTTGTACGCCGCCTGTGCAGCGGGCTTGCACATCGGCGCGCATGAGGCACTGGCGTTGCCACCAAACTGCACCCTACCCGGTCGGCCGCCGCAACCCGCGCTCGTGCCTCCCATGCAGGTAAGGCACCGCTCACCGTTCACGCCCGAAGGCCTGGCCGCCTTGCTGCACGCGGTGGCGCACATCGAATTCAACGCGATCAACCTCGCGCTGGACGCCGCTTGGCGCTTCGCCGGCATGCCCGACGATTTCTACCGCGACTGGCTGCGCGTGGCCGACGAGGAAGCCACCCATTTCGGCCTGCTGCGCGAGCACCTGCAAAGCCTGGGCCACAACTACGGCGACTTCCCCGCCCACGATGGTCTTTGGGAAATGTGCATCAAAACCCAGGACGACATCACCGCCCGCATGGCGCTGGTGCCGCGCACGCTGGAGGCGCGCGGGCTCGACGCGACCCCCCTCATTCAGGCCCGACTGCGCAAGGTCAACACCCCCGCCGCGCTGCGCGCCATCGAGATACTGGACGTGATCTTGCGCGACGAAATTGGCCATGTGGCTGTGGGCAACCGCTGGTACAGCTGGCTGTGCGCCCAGCAAGGCATGGAGCCGCTGGCCCACTACCGCGCGCTGGCCCGGCGGCACAATGCCCCCCGGCTGAAACCGCCGTTCAACGACGCGGCCAGGCGTGCAGCTGGGTTTACCCAAGCCGAGCTGGACGCACTGATGGACACCGAGGCTCTGCCAACGGCCAGTGGCCATTGATCCGGCCAGATTTTTTAACTCTCGCTTACAGGGGCGGGTTGGGGTGAGGGGGATTCCAGCTTAGGTTTGAGCTAACCGGGCGACAACGGCAGGGCGCCAAGCCCCGGCTGGCGAAAATGTACAGCGTACCGCCAGAGCGGGCCTGGCGGCCTGCCGTTAGCGATCCGCTTGAGCGAATGGTTAGCGAGGTAATCGGCCCGCCCGCGCCGCAAATCGTTCCGAAGAAGCTCTGGCGGCAGCGGCCTTGCGTTCGAGCCGGTCGGCATTGGGCGCGTACGACCGGCGCATGTGCGCACGCATGGACAAGCCGAAGGCCGTCACGGCCGCTGCCCACAAGCTGGCCCGACTGATCTACGCTATGCGCACCCAAGGCCAGGAAGACACCAGCCGGGCAGGACTGCTTCGAGGAGCGCGACCGCCGGCGCGTCTTGCACAACCTCGCTCAGAAGGCCAGGGCGATGGGCATGCAGCTCATCTCCTCCGACAACACCACTTGAAAACACCATGAAAATCAATCCGTTGTCTGGTGTTTCTTGAGAGGCGCCACTTCGGCACTCGACACAAGCTACTTGTATTTGGCTGCTGTGATGAACTCACCAAAGGTCTCGCACCACACGATGACGCTGGTGTACTCGGAAGGGTTCACGCCGGGCGGAACCTGTACAAGAAAGTTGTTGAACGTCTTGACGTCACCTACAAGGGCCATTTGCGGCTTCAAGCGATTGAACTCGTCCTCCGTTTCAACAAACACCGGGGACAGGTAGAGCTTGTAGTCAGGGCCTGGCGCCAACTTTCCCATGTGGGATATCGAACCCACGCCGACAGAAACCTTGCCCTCCCCCCAGTGCAATGCATCGCTGTCCTTTAGGTCGCGACGGAACTCGGCGGTGTAAGCGGCAGACTCGGCAACTGCTGACACCTCTGCAGCGGAAGGCGCTGGTGGCGCGATGAGGATCGGCAGCACGTAGATTCCGGCAGCAAACCCGGCGGCGCCGATGAGCCCGTGGGATGCGAGCAGGAGAATGAGATTTCGCGTCTTCAAGGGGCGGCTCCAGGATATGTTTGTGACGCCTGCCATTGGCGCTCCGGTTGACCCAAGGATTAGACCTCACTGCCGTGGCTTCAGCAGAAGCACGACATGTGCAAGCCTCCCGCGGCTTGACTTGGTTACTTCTTGGGTGCCGGTTTGCGAATGATCGTCGACTGAAACCAGGCTTGGTTCATTCGGCTAAAAAAATCCGGGTTGAGGCCGTAGCCGGCTGCGTCCCCGATCAAGGCTTCGGTCCCGCACATGGGACAAAGGGCCGTCTTCGCGCTGGCTCCGTCAGGGTTGTTGAAGTCATTCATGTCCAAACCGGTCCAGGCAACGATGTTGTCTGTCGGAAAGACCTCCAGGCAGGAGCAGCAACCGCAGAGCTTGCTCGCCTCCAACTCGGCCCTGTTATTCGAGGTGTGGCGATGCGCAGCGAGTAGAGGGTTCATTTTCGGTGGATGCCTGAGAGATTGACTTGTGTGGGTCGTAACGCAATGTACACCGCAAAACCTGCGGAATAAACCGGGTGGTGCGGGATATTCTCGTCACAGCGTTCTCCTGACCATGCTGGCGACCGAACGCCAGGTTTCTGTTTCTGCTTCTGCGCACAACCAGGCACTGAGTGCGTTGTTGTTCTTGTACCGGGAGGTGCTGAACACCGATTGACCCTGGCTCAACGGCGCCAACAGGCCCACTCACAAGCGGCGCATTCCGATTGTGTTGACGCGAGAAGAGGTGTCTGCACTGTTTCGCTTTCTGGATGGGCAGATGCTGCTGTTGGCTCAATAGCTGCATGGAACTGGCATGCGCCCGATGGAGGGTTTGCGCTTGCGGATCAAGGGTGTGGACTTTGAGACGCCGGGTGATCGTCGTTCGCGAGGCCCAGGTCGGACAAAACCACCAGGATGGACACCCATGTGCTGAAGACGGCGGCGGGCGGAACGGCGAGCCCGCTGGATGCTTTGCTGGGCACCCACTGATGGCCTGTGTTGCGGGGAAGCGCAAGCCAACCAGCGGCAACCGGGATAATCGCGCATGACCACCGCCTCCCCGAACCCCACCGCCTCGGCGCCTGATGCCTCCAATTTCAGCCAGTTACCGCTCAGCCCGGCCATGCTGGCCAACCTGCAAACGCTGGGCTACCTGAGCATGACGCCAATCCAGGCCGCCAGCTTGCCGCCAGCGCTGCTGGGCAAAGACCTCATCGCCCAGGCCAAAACCGGCAGCGGCAAAACCGCCGCCTTCGCGCTGCCCCTGCTGGCCAACCTGAACCCCAGGCGGTTCGCGGTGCAAGCCATGGTGCTGTGCCCCACCCGCGAGCTGGCCGACCAGGTCACCACCGAAATTCGCCGCCTGGCACGCGCCGAGGACAACATCAAGGTCGTCACCCTGTGTGGCGGCGTGCCGCTGCGCGGCCAGCTCGCCTCGCTGGAGCACGGCGCCCACATCGCGGTCGGCACGCCGGGGCGCCTGATGGACCACCTGGAGCGCGGCAGCCTGCAGCTCGATGCCTTGAGCACCCTGGTGCTCGACGAGGCCGACCGCATGCTCGACATGGGCTTTTTCGACGACATCGTGAAAGTCGCCAAACAGTGTCCAAAAACGCGGCAGACCTTGCTGTTTTCTGCCACCTACCCTGAAGGCATCGCCAAGCTCGCAGCGCAGTTCATGCGCGATCCGCTCACCGTAGCAGTGGCCACGCAGCACAGCGAAGGCCAGATCGAGCAGCGCTGGTACGAGGTGAAGGACAGCGAGCGGCTGCACACAGTCAGCCGCGTGCTGGCCCATTTCCGTCCGGCCAGCACGCTGGCCTTTTGCAACACCAAGGCGCAGTGCCGCGATCTGGTGGCGGTGTTGCAGGCCGAGGGCTTCAGCGCGCTGGCGCTGTTCGGCGAGCTGGAGCAACGCGAGCGCGACCAGGTGCTGGTGCGCTTTGCCAACAAAAGCTGCTCGGTGCTGGTGGCCACCGACGTGGCGGCGCGCGGGCTCGACATCGCGCAGCTCCAAGCCGTGATCAATGTGGACGTCACACCCGACGCCGAGGTGCACATCCACCGCATCGGGCGCACCGGGCGCGCCGGCGAGAGTGGTCTGGCGATCACGCTGGCCAGCCTGAACGAGATGGGTTCGGTGGGCCGGATCGAGCAACTGCAGGGCCGCGAATCCGATTGGCATCCGGCTGCAGAACTCACCCCGGCAAGCAACGAGCCGCTGGTGCCGCCTATGGTCACGCTGCACATCCAGGGCGGACGCAAGGAAAAAATCCGCCCTGGCGACGTGCTGGGCGCGCTCACCGCCGATCTGGGCTACAGCCGCGAGCAGGTGGGCAAGATCAACGTCAACGACTGGTCCACTTACGTGGCCGTGGACCGCGACATCGCCGAGCAAGCGGCGAGCCGCCTGAATGCTGGGCGCATCAAAGGCAAGAGCGTGAGCGTGCGGGTGCTGGAGGATTGAGCCCGCAAGGCGTGTGACGCTGTCGACGCAGAAACCATTGAGTCGCCGCCCCAACCCGCCACGGAGGAAAACATGGACATTCGCCCTATCCACACCGAAGCAGACCACAAGGCCGCCCTCAAAGAGATTTCGGCCTTGATGGGTCCGACTCTGCTCTGAGCACGCCAGAGGGTGATCGCCTG
>JBLIJY010000163.1:0-5898 GCA_047636095.1 Hydrogenophaga sp.
ACACCTTCTGCGCGGATCGTGGCCACGATGACCGGCCAGGTGTCGATCTCGGTCATCAGGGCTGCGCGCGGGCGAACCTGGCGAAGGAAGCGCCGCACCGCCCAGCCCAGCTCCAGCGGCACATAAGCCACCTGCGCGCGCCCAGCGGCAATGTCTTCAGCCAACAACGTTTGCGCGGCGGTTCGGCCGGCCGGCGTGAGCGTGGTCACCAGCACCGGGTAGCCGGCTGCGAGCAGGGCGCGCACCAGCGGCGCAGCACCTCGGATTTCGCCCATGGATGCGGAATGCACCCAGAGCGGGCGCTGCAATTGCGTGGTCGTGCGTCCAAAGCGCTCGCCCCAGAAGCGGCGGTACAAGGGCTCGCGGCGTCCGCGCCGCCACAGAAACAACAGCACCGCTGGCAACAGCAGCAGCCAGGCCACGCGGTAGAGCCACAACAGTGCCCGCAACCGGACTCCGAGCGACCAGCGCTCGGGCGCTGCGGGTGGGGCGGTGGGGGTGTCTGACATGCGGGAGGAGGGACTCGGGCCAGTATAGTAACGACCTTCGCCGCGCCCCTGTGCGCGACTTTGTCTCAGCCCTCCGCGCCTTTTCCCACCCCCTCCTGTCTCTCATGCACGTTCTGGTCGTCGGCACCGGCTCCATCGGCAAGCGCCACATCGCCAACCTGCTGGCGCTGGGCGCGCGGGTGAGCGCCTTCAGTTACCGCGCGGCAGCGGGTGCCGAGTCGCCCACTTCGGTGTTCGACGATCCCCGTGTGCAGCGCACGCCCGATCTCGCGCAGGCGCTGGCGGGTGAGGTCGACGCGGTGGTGGTGGCCAACCGCACCGACCAGCACCTGGCGGTGGCGCTGCAAGCGGCGCGCCTGGGCAAACACCTGTTGCTGGAAAAGCCGCTGGGGGTGTCGCTGGCGGACGTGTCTGAATTGCAGCGCCTGGTGGCGCAGCAGGGCTTGGTGGTCGAGGCTGGCTTCATGCTGCGGCGCCACCCCAATCTGCTGTGGATACAGCAGCACCTGGCCTCGGGCGCCCTGGGCGAGCTGTTTCATGCCCGCGCCGCCGTCGGTCAGTGGCTGCCCGACTGGCGCCCGGGCACCGACCACCGCCAGGGTTACGGCGCGTTTCGAGCGCAGGGCGGTGGTGTGGTGTTCGACCTCATCCACGAGCTCGATCTGGTGCACTGGCTGCTGGGGCCGGTGGCCGACGTGAGCGCCATGACGCGCACCGTGCACAGCCTGGAGATCGAGACCGAAGCGGTGGCGCAGATCGGTTTGCGGATGGACTCGGGTGTGCTGGCCCAGGTGCACCTGGACTATGTGCGCCCCGGTTACGGGCGCGACATGGAAATTGTCGGGCGCCACGGCGTGCTGGCCTGGGATTACGTCGCCGGCACCGTGTCGCTGGAGCGCGCGGGCGCGCCGCCCGAGACCGTGCACCGCGTGCCCGCCAGCTTCGAGCGCAACACCATGTTCCGCGAGCACATGGCGCATTTTCTGCAACGCATCCAGACGCCCGCGCTGCCCGCCATTTCCTCGCTGGCCGATGCCGAGGCGGTGCTGCGTCTGGCGCTGGCTACACACCTGTCGTCCGCTGAGCGGCGCCATGTGCGGCCCACTGAGCTCACCGCTTGAACCCTGAAAGTCACCCTCCCATGAACATCACCTGTGTCATTGGCGCGCGCGGCGGCTCCAAAGGCGTAGCCGGCAAAAACTTCCGGCCGCTGCTGGGCAAGCCGCTGATCGCCTGGAGCATTGAGCAGGCGCTTGCCTGCCCAGACATCAAGCGCGTGGTGGTGTCGACCGACAGCGAGGCGATTGCCGAGGTCTCTCGCGAGGCCGGTGCCCATGTGCCCTTCATGCGCCCGGCCGAGCTGGCCAACGACACGGCGGGCAAATGGGAGGTGTGGCAACACGCGCTGGCTGCCACCGACGCCCACTTTGCCGGGGACCCGATCGACCTGTTCGTGGACCTCGACTGCACCTCGCCGCTGCGCGATGTGGACGACATTTCCAAAGCCATCGCCCAGTTCCGCGCCACCGACAAAGACGCCGTGTTCACCGTGTGCGAGGCGCGCAAAAATCCCTACTTCAACATGCTGGAGGCCGACGAGAGCGGCAGCCTGCGCATCTGCAAACAACTGCCCAAGCCCATCGTGCGCCGGCAGGACGCGCCCAAGGTGGTGGAGCATGTGGCCTCCATCTACGTGCTCTCGCCCGAGTATTTGCGCCGCGGCACTGGCCTTCTTTCGGGCCGCACCGAGGGCTACGACATCGGCTCGGCCAAGAGCCTGGACATCGACAGCGAATTCGACTTTGAACTGGTGGAGTACCTGATGCGCAAGCGCCTGGGCCTGCTCACCTGAAACACACCGCACAAGGAACACACATGACACAACGCTTCGATCTCACCGGCAAGGTGGTGGTGGTCACCGGTGGCACCGGCCTGCTGGGCTCGGCCTACTGCCAGGGCCTGGCCGACCAGGGCGCGCAGGTGGTGATGGCCGATCTGGCTGCGGCCGACCCGGTGGGCAAGGCGCAGGCGGTGAAAACCCCCGACGGCCGAACAGCCTTCGGCATCGCCTGCGATGTGGGGGTGGAGGTGGAGGTGATCCACCTGTTTGAGCAGGTGATGGCCCGTTTTGGCCAGGTCAACGTGGTGCTGAACAACGCGGCGGCCACCGGCGAACACCTGATGCGCCAGGGTGCCGTGTTCACCTCGTTCGAGGAGTCGACGCTGGCGGTGTGGGAGCAGGCGATTCGCGTCAACCTCACCGGCGTGTACCTGGTGGCTCGGGAAGGCGGCAAGGCCATGCTCCAGAGCGGTGGCGGCAGCATGGTCAATGTGTCCAGCACCTACGGCGTGGTCGGCCCCGATCACCGCATCTACGAGGGCATGGCCTTCAATTCCCTGCCCAGCTACGCCGCAGCCAAGGCCGGCGTGCACGGCCTCACCCGGTGGCTGGCCACCTACTGGGGCGACAAGGGCATCCGCGTCAACACCCTCGTTCCCGGCGGTGTGGAGAACAACCACGACCCCGAGTTCGTGCGCCGCTACACCGCGCGCGTGCCGCTGGGGCGCATGGCCCAGCGCGAAGACATGGTGGGCATGATGATTTATCTGGCGTCTGACGCGTCGGCGTACTCGACCGGGCAACAGTTTTTTGTCGACGGCGGCTGGACTGCTGTGTAGATGGCTCCCCCCTGCGCCGCTTCGCGTCTTCCCCCCGGAGGGGGGACTGCACCTACGGCCCGGCAAAGCCGGTTCCGTGGTGCGTGCTTGGCTAAGGCATTCCGCTCCGATTTGCGCTCAATGAACAGGAACACCCCATGAAAATCGCCCACCGCGAAATCGGTCCCCAGCAGCCCCCGCTGGTCATCGCCGAAATCGGCATCAACCACGGCGGCAGCCTGGACGTGGCCAAGGGCATGGTCAGTGCGGCGCACAGCGCTGGTTGCGAGATGGTCAAGCACCAGACGCATTTCGTCGAAGATGAGATGACCGACGAGGCCAAGCAGATCTTCCCGCCCAATGCGGACGTGTCGATCTGGGAGGTGATGGAGCGCTGCGCCTTGTCCAAAGACGACGAGATTGCGCTCAAGAAGCACGCCGAGTCGCTCGGCATGATCTACATCTCCACCCCGTTCTCGCGCGCTGCGGCCGATTTCCTCAATGACATCGGTGTGGCCGGCTACAAGATCGGCTCGGGCGAGTGCAACCACCTGCCGCTGATCCGCCACATCGCCAGCTTCGGCAAGCCCATCATCATGAGCACCGGCATGCAGACCGTGGACACGATGCGGCCGTCGGTGCGGGTGCTGGACGACGCGGGCATTGACTACGCGCTGCTCGAATGCACCAACCTCTATCCGTCGCCGCCCGAGATCGTGAGCCTGCAAGGCATCGGCGACTTGCGTGCAGCGTTCCCCCGCGCGGTGATCGGTTTCTCCGACCACAGCATCGGCCCGTCCATGGCGCTGGCTTCGGTGGCGCTCGGCGCCTGCATTCTGGAGCGCCACTTCACCGACACGCGCTACCGCAAAGGCCCAGACATTTCGTGCTCCATGGACCCGGCCGAGCTCAAGTTCCTGATCGACCGTTCGCGCGAAATCCAGATCGCGCTGAACAACCCCAAACAACGTACCGGGCCCGAGGAAGACGTGTACCGATTCGCCCGAGGCTCGGTGGTGGCAGACACGAATTTGCCCACTGGGCATGTCATCGCCGCCGCCGATATCTGGGCGCGCCGCCCCGGCTCGGGCGAAATCTCGGTGCAGCATTTCGACCGCCTGATCGGCGCCACGCTCACCCGGGCCGTCCAACGCAACCAGCAGTTGCTTTGGAGCGATCTGCGCGGCGTGACACCGCTGAGAAATGACTGACAAGCGACCGATGGGCGAGGCGCCAGTCACCGGCAAGCGCCTGCTGTTCGTTACCGGCACCCGGGCCGACTACGGCAAGCTCGAACCGCTGGCAGTGGCCGCTCAGCAGGCGGGGTTTGTCATCAGCTTCTTCATCACCGGCATGCACATGATGCGGCGCTACGGCGAGACGCGGCTGGAGGTGAAGCGTTTTCCGAATGCCGAATTCTTCGAGTTCGTGAACCAGCGCGAGGGCGATGCGCAAGAGTTCATCCTCTCCAAGACGCTGCTCGGCTTTTCCGACTTCGTGCACGAGCACCGGCCCGATCTGGTGGTGATCCACGGCGATCGCGTCGAGGCACTCGCCGCCTCCATCGTCTGCGCCATGAAATACATCCCTTCGGCCCACATCGAAGGCGGCGAGGTCTCTGGCACGATCGACGAGAGCATTCGTCACTGCAACACCAAGCTGTGCGCCACGCATTTCGTGAGCTCCGAGGCCGCAAAAGCGCGTGTGCTGACGCTGGGCGAGTCGCCTGAGAGCGTCTACAACATCGGCTCGCCCGAGCTTGACACCCACGCCCGGCCGTCGGGTGTGAGCATCGAAGCAGTCAAGGCGCGCTACGCGATTGCGTTTGACGATTACGGCATCGTGATCTTCCACCCCGTGACCTCAGAAGCCGACACGATGGGTGAGCAGGCCCGTGCGCTGTTTGACCGGCTGGTGGCCAGCGGCAAACACTTCGTGGTGATCCTGCCCAACAACGACCCGGGCACCGAGAGCATCATGGACGTGCTCGATACGCTGCCCGCCGAGCGTTTCCGCCTGATCCCGTCGATGCGTTTCAACTATTTCTCCGAGCTGATGAAACACGCCGCCGTGCTGGTGGGCAACAGCAGCGCGGGCGTGCGCGAAGCACCGTTTCTCGGGTTACCGAGTCTGGATGTGGGGACGCGGCAAAACCAGCGCGCCAGCGCGCCGTCGATCGTGGCCTGCGCCGCGCACGACGCCGGATGCATCAACCAGTTTTTGCAAGCGCAGTGGGGTCAGCGCCACGCGGCCGATGCCAGCTTTGGCGCTGGCAACACTGCGCAGCAGTTTGTAGCGGTGCTGCAGACGGCTGGCTACTGGAGTCGACCGATTCAGAAGCAGTTCTCGGTATGACGGCAGGCCCCCTTTGTCTGCCGGGGCTCAAGGTCGTCCTGATCAACCTGCCGCACTCAAACGAGCGGCGCCAGGCCATGCAGCAGCGCCTCGCCGAACTGGGTCTGGCCTACACGCTGTTCGCCGCTGTGAACGGGCGCGCCGAGCAGGCTCGTTTGTTCGAGGCGGTCGATGTGCCCGCGTTTCAGCGCCATGTGGGCCGCGACGTGTTGCCCGGTGAAATCGGTTGCTACTTCTCGCACATCACCGTGTGGCAACAGTTTATCGACAGCGGTGAAGACGTGTTGCTGGTGCTGGAAGACGATGTGGTGTTTGGGTCCGATTTCATCGACGCACTGCACGAAGCCTTGCGCGTGCGCGTGCACTGGGACTTCCT
>JBLIJY010000164.1:0-5859 GCA_047636095.1 Hydrogenophaga sp.
AGCGACCTGCTGGCCTTCTGTGTCCACCGCCAGATAAACCACACCAAAACCGCCAGCAGCCAGCTTGCGGACGATGCGGTAGCCACCGATCAGCGTGTCCGGCGGCAGCGAAGCGGGTTTGACCTTTGACATAATTCAAGCAGGTTCCGTAACGCCTTGTTCTGGACCTCTCACCCTGATCGGACACATCTGAATGGCAGTTTACAGCATGACCGGCTACGCCACGGCCCAGGGGGGCGGGCGAAAATTCGGCCCTGCGGGGGAATCGGAACGCGAACCACAAACCACAATCGGGCTGGAAGTTCGCTCGGTCAACAGCCGTTTTTTGGACCTCAGTTTCAAGCTGTCCGACGATCTCCGAGTCGCCGAACCGGCGCTGCGCGAATTGCTCACCGCCCAGCTCAAGCGCGGCAAGGTTGAGGTTCGCGCCTGGATCGAAGGCCGCAGCGAGAGTGGCCCGCGCGCGCCCAGTGCGCCCGAACTGCAAAAGCTGATGAGCTTGCAAGACAACGTGCGTGCCTGGTTGCCCACCGCCAACCCGCTGTCGGTGGCCGAGGTGCTGTCGCTCACCGCGTCGCGCCCAGCGTTGCGTGGCGGTGAACTGCAGGAACAACTGATCGCGCTGGGCAAGCGCGGCGTGCAAGCCCTGATCGAATCGCGCCAGCGCGAAGGCGACCGCCTGGCTGCCATGCTGCTGGACCGTTTGAATCAGCTGCGCCAGTTGGCCAGCGACGCCCAGCCGCTGATTCCGCAACTGGTCGCTCAGCAGCGCCAGCGTTTCCTGGACCGCTGGAGCGAGGCGCTGGGCGCATCATCGAGCGCGGGCGCGTTGGGCAACGCCATCACCAGCGATCAGGCACGCGACCGCGCACTCACCGAAGCCACCGCTTTTGCCATTCGCATCGATGTGGCCGAGGAGCTGACCCGACTCGCGTCTCACCTGAGCGAAATCGAGCGCCTGCTCAGCGAGGGCGGCGAGGCAGGCAAGCGGCTGGACTTCCTGATCCAGGAGCTGCACCGAGAAGCCAACACCCTGGGCTCGAAGTCGTCGAGCCTGGAACTGACCCGAATTTCGGTGGACATGAAGGTGCTGATTGAACAGATGCGCGAGCAGGTGCAGAACATCGAGTGATGTATGGCCCCCACGCTCCACCGCTGCGCGGGTCGCTGCCCCCCGAGGGGGCTGGGCCTGCTGCTGCGCGGCCCGGCGACTGGCCCGTTGGCCTCGCACGCCATTGCTTACCCTGATTTTTTGATCTGAACGCCTTTATGGAATACCCGGGAAACCTGTACGTTGTGGCTGCGCCCAGTGGGGCGGGCAAATCGAGCCTGGTCAAGGCGCTGATGGAACTGGACTCGCGCGTGGCGCCGTCGATCTCGCACACCACGCGCGCGCCACGCGGGCAGGAGCTGCACGGGCGCGAGTACTACTTCGTGAGCCAAGAAACCTTTGACCAGATGGTGGCGCAACACGCCTTTCTGGAGTGGGCTCAGGTGCACGGCAACCGCTATGGTACGTCCAAGCACACCATCGAGCAGCGCATGGCACAGGGCGTTGATGTGGTGCTAGAGATCGATTTTCAGGGCGCGATCCAGGTCAAACGCATCTTTCCCAACGCGATGCTGGTGTTCATCTTGCCGCCGAGCTGGGAAGAGTTGCGCTCGCGTCTGGAGCGCCGCGCAGAAGACAGTGCCGAGGTGATTGAGCTGCGACTGCACAACGCCGCCACCGAGATGCGCCATGCCCAAGAATTCGACTTCGTTATAATCAATGAATCTTTCGATGGTGCTTTGTTCGACCTCAAAGCCATCGTTCACGCCCAGCGGTTGAAATTTGCCGCCCAGCGCATCGCCCGCAACGACACCTTCAAAGCGCTCAACATTCTTTGATTCCCGCATTCACCGGAGCCCCCATGGCACGCATCACTGTCGAAGACTGCCTCGAGCAAATCCCCAACCGCTTCCAGCTGGTGTTGGCGGCCACCTACCGAGCCCGTATGCTCAGCCAGGGCCACGCACCCAAGATCGAGAGCAAGAACAAGCCCGCAGTAACCGCACTGCGCGAAATTGCTGAGGGCAAGATCGGGCTGGAAATGTTGAAGAAGGTACCGCTCTGAGACGACAGCTCGTGCCGAAAGAAAAGCACCGCATGGCGGTGTTTTTTTTCGCCTTGTCGCCATCCGACACCTGCCAACAACGGGCTTACCGGGCACGGCTGCCAGCATGGCGCTGGCACGCTAAAGTCAGGGGTCTATGAACGCGATAGCCGATACCCCTTCCAGCGACCTGCCCGTTGTGCAAACGCACCCGGCGGTCAGCGCCGCTGCGGCCAGCTTTGCCGCGCTGCTGGGCAAACTCGACTACTTGGGCCCGGCCGATGTCGAGAGCGTCCGGCAGGCCTACCGCTTTGCTGACACGGCGCATCTGGGCCAGCTGCGCAGGAGCGGCGACCCTTACATCACCCACCCGATCGCGGTGGCCGCTCAATGCGCTGAATGGAAACTCGACGCCCAGGCTCTGATGGCTGCGCTCATGCACGACGCGATTGAAGACTGCGGTGTCACCAAAGACGATTTGGTGCAGCAGTTCGGCGCGCCGGTGGCCGAACTGGTCGATGGCCTGACCAAGCTGGAGAAGCTGGAATTCGACTCGCGAGAGCAGAACCAGGCGGAGTCGTTTCGCAAGATGCTGCTGGCCATGGCCAAAGATGTGCGCGTCATCCTCATCAAGCTGGCGGACCGCACCCACAACATGCGCACCATGGGCGACATGCCGCGCAGCAAATGGCAGCGCATCAGCAGCGAAACGCTGGAAATCTACGCGCCCATTGCCCACCGCCTGGGGCTGAACTTCACCTACCGCGAGCTGCAAGACCTGGCCTTTCGCTTTCTACACCCCTGGCGCTACGAGGTGCTCAGCAAAGCACTCAACCGCTCGCGCCATCGGCGCAAAGACCTGGTCGAGCGGGTCAAGGACGAGGTAGAGCGGGTCTTCATCGGCCACGGCATGGATGTGCGGATCCTGGGGCGCGAAAAAACGCTGTATTCGGTCTACAGAAAGATGGACAGCAAGCACCTGCCGTTCTCGGAAGTCACCGACATTTATGGCTTTCGCATCGTCGTGCCCGAGGTCATCGACTGCTACACCGGCCTGGGCATCTTGCACCAGCTCTACAAGCCGGTGCCGGGCAAGTTCCGGGACTACGTGGCCATTCCCAAAATGAACGGCTACCAGTCGGTGCACACCACCCTGATCGGTCCCTTCAGCACCAACATCGAGCTGCAGTTGCGCACCTACGCAATGGATGTGGTAGCCGAGTCTGGGGTCGCCGCTCACTGGCTCTACAAGGCCAGCGATCCGAGCAGCGCCACCTCGGAGCATCTGGGCACGCAGTGGCTGCAGTCGCTGCTGGACATCCAGCAGGAAACGCACGATGCAGCCGAGTTCTGGGACCACGTCAAGATCGACCTGTTTCCCGATGCGGTCTACGTCTTTACACCGCAAAGCAAGATCCTGTCACTGCCGCGTGGCGCCACCGTGATCGACTTCGCCTACGCGATCCACAGCAACGTGGGCAACCGGGCGATGTCGGCCCGAATCAATGGCGAAGAAAGCGTGCTGCGCACGGAGCTGAACAACGGCGACGTGGTGGAAGTGATCACCGGTGACGATGCCGAGCCCAATCCGGCCTGGCTGGCCTTCACCAAAACCGGGCGGGCGCGCTCCAAGATCCGCCACCACCTCAAAACCCTGGCCCAAGACGAGTCGCGCCAGCTGGGCGAGCGCATGCTGACGCAGTCGTTGCGCCACGAAGGCATTGCCCAATTGCCGAGTGAGGAAGGTGAGTACAAGGCCGCCTGGGAGAAGTTGCTGCGCTTCACCGGCAGCCGAAACCGCGAGGAACTGGTCACCGACATCGGCACGGGCAAGCGCATCGCCAGCATGATCGGCAAGAAGCTGGCGGTGTTGTTGTCCGACAGCGGGCTCAAACCCGATGTGCTGCTGATCAGCCACGAGCGCTACGCCAGCGGGCATGACGAGGCGGCGTCGCAAGGGGTCGTGACGCTCGACGGCAGCGAAGGCGTGTCGGTGCAATACGCGCCGTGTTGCAAGCCCATCCCCGGCGACCGGATCGTGGGCTATCTGGGTCGCGGTGAAGGTCTGATGGTGCACGCCGAAGACTGCCCCACTGGCAAACGTTTGCTGCACCGCGACCGCGAGCGCTTCTTGGAGGTGGAGTGGTCAGAGGAACCGGTGCGACCGTTCGAGACGACGGTGGTGGTCACGGTCAACAACGGCAAAGGCGTGCTGGCCCGTGTGGCCTCGGCCATGGCCGCGGCCGAGGCGGACATCACCCACATGGACATGGGCGATGAGCCCGCCCAGCGCGCGACCGACATCCGCTTCACCATCGCGGTGCGCGATCGCGTGCACCTGGCCACGGTGCTGCGCAACCTCAAACGCACGCCCTCGGTGCTGAAAGCGCAACGCCTCAAAAGCAAGCGCACCTGAAAAAACGCAGAGCGAAGCGGCTCAATTTGCGCTGGCGTGGGGATAAGCGACCGACAGCACCTCCAGCGCCTGCGCACCGTCGGGCAGCACCAGCTTCACCAGGTCGCCCTCGCGGGCTTTGAGCAGCGCACGCGCCACCGGAGACACCCAGCTGATCTGGCCTAGCGCCGTGTCGGCCTCGTCCACCCCCAGGATGGTGACCTCGGTTGTCTGACCCTGCGGGTCGGCATAGACCACGGTGGCGCCAAAGAAGACCTGGTCAGAGCCGTGGTGCACCGACGCATCCACCACCTCGGCGATCTCCAATCGGCGCGTCAGGAAGCGGATACGCCGATCAATTTCTCGCAAGCGCTTCTTGCCATAAAGATAGTCGCCATTTTCCGAGCGGTCGCCGTTGCTTGCGGCCCAGTGCACGATCTCCACGATGCGGGGGCGCTCCTCGTCGATCAGCGCAAACAGCTCGGCGCGCAGACGCTCATAGCCAGCTTGGGTGATGTAGTTTTTGCCGCCAGGGACCTGTGGTTTGGCCGACGGCTCGTCGTCGTCTTCGCCGTCGGTTTCGCGGGTGAATGCCTTGTTCATCAAAACAAGCTCCAGTTTGAAGCAAGACCCCAATGAAAAAACCCGCAACTTTTGGCTGCGGGTTTTTTGTTTGGTGCGGCTGGCAGGAATTGAACCCACGACCCCTTGGTTCGTAGCCAAGTACTCTATCCAACTGAGCTACAGCCGCCAAGCCTTGAATTATAGCACCATTTTTTTGGGTCGTGTTGGAGTCTGACCAACGACAGAAAAGTTGTGGGTCACTGCCCAAAAGGTGCGGTCATTCGACCAGGTGGTCTTGGTCAACCAGCGCCTCGGCCAGCTTGCGCAGCAGCACGCCAGCCATGTGGGGTTTAGGCAAGAAGTGCTTGACCCCCGCGCCGACCGCGCGCGCCAGCATGCTGTTGTTCTCGATGCCACTGGCGCCGATGATGCGCACATCGGAGCGAATCTGGCGCAGCGCCAAAATGGTGGCGGGGCCATCCATCACAGGCATCATCATGTCGGTGAGCACCAGATCAACCCGGTCGATGTTCTGCGCAAACAGCGCAACCGCCTCCGCTCCATTGGCCGCCACCAGCACATGGTAACCATGGGCCTCCAGCATATGGCAGACCACCAGCCGGATGGCATCCTCGTCGTCCACCACCAGAATCAGCTGACCCTGACCGCGCGGTACCGCGGGCTCGGGGAGGTCGCTGGCGCTCGTGGTGGTGGCCGACGTGCCTGCCGCTAGGTAAATGCGGAAACGCGTGCCGTTGTTCGGCTCGCTGCAGGCGCGGATGAAGCCGTCGTGGCTCTTGACGA
>JBLIJY010000165.1:0-5813 GCA_047636095.1 Hydrogenophaga sp.
GCCATGTTTTTTAACCTTCCCACCTTGCTGACTTGGGCACGCATCGTGGCGATTCCCTTGATCGTCGGGGTGTTCTATCTGGAGCGGGTGAGTCCAGCGCAGCAGAACCTGATCGCCACCGTGATGTTCATCGTGTTCGCGCTGACCGACTGGGCCGATGGGTACCTCGCCCGCAAGCTCAACCAGACGTCTGCCTTTGGCGCCTTCCTCGACCCGGTGGCCGACAAATTTCTGGTGTGCGCCAGCCTGCTGGTGCTGGTGCACCTGGACCGGGCCGATGTGTTTGTGGCGCTGATCATCATCGGGCGCGAAATCGCGATTTCCTCGCTGCGCGAATGGATGGCGATCATCGGTGCTACCAAGAGCGTGGCGGTGCACATGGTGGGCAAGGCCAAGACCCTGGTGCAGATGATCGCCATTCCCTTTCTGTTGTTCAACGGCACGGTGTTCGGCGTGGTGGATACCAGCGTCTGGGGTACTTGGCTGATCTGGATCTCGGCGGTGCTCACCGTGTGGTCCATGGTGTATTACCTGCAGAAGGCGCTGCCCGAGATCCGTGCGCGCTCGCGCTGACCCATGGTGTCCACAGCGCAAGACAACGCGTGGCTGCGCGCCATGCCCTGGGTGTTCGTGATGATCTGGAGCACCGGTTTCATCGTGGCGCGCTTTGCGATGCCGAACGCGCCCCCGATGTCGTTCCTGGCCTTGCGCTACGCCCTGTCTATTCTGTGCTTCCTGCCTTGGATCTGGGTGGTTGGCGTGAAGTGGCCAGCGAGCCGCAGGCAGTGGCTGCACCTGTCGGTCACCGGGGTGCTGATGCACGCTGGCTACCTGGGCGGCGTGTGGGTGGCGGTCAAGGCCGGCATGGGTTCGGGTCTGGCAGCGCTCATCGTCGGTATCCAGCCGGTGCTGACGGCCATCTGGCTCAGTGCCATGGGCGGGACCGATGGGCGCGTATCGCGCCGGCAGTGGGTGGGTCTGTTGCTGGGGTTTAGCGGGCTGGTGCTGGTGGTCTCGCGCAAGGTCGGCACCGGCGGCGCGGGCGACCATGCCGACTGGGTGAACCTGTCGTTCGCGGTGGTGGCGCTGTTGTCGATCACGGTTGGCACGCTGTACCAGAAGCGTTACGTGCAGGCCTGCGACGTGCGCAGCGCCAACACGGTTCAACTGATCGCTGCGCTGCTGGTCACGTTGCCGCTGGCGCTGCTGGAGTCAGAGTCCATGCGCTGGAACGTCGAGCTCGCCGGTGCCCTGGCCTGGTCGGTGCTCGTGCTCACGCTGGGCGGCAGTTCGCTGCTCTACCTGCTGATCCAGCGCGGCGCCGCAGCCAAGGTCACCAGCCTGATGTACCTGGTGCCGCCATGCACCGCGCTGATTGCCTGGGTCCTGTTTGACGAACCGATCAACGGGTTCACCGTGGCGGGCATCGCGCTTACCGCCCTGGGCGTGAGCCTGGTCGTGCGCGCACCGAAACAGGCCTGAGTTTCCAGGGCTCTTCCTGGAAACGCTGCGCGAGAAAGTCCACCAGCAGCCGAATGCGCCTTGCGACCTGGGGCCGGTAGGGTGCGAGCCAGTGGATGTGGGCGTCGGGCATGCTGTGCTCGGGCAACACACGCACCAACTCGCCCGATGCCAACTGCGGCGCGATGTCCCACAGGCTGCGCAGCATGATGCCGTGACCAGTCAGGCACCAGTCGCGCACCATCTCGCCGGAGTTGCTGGTGAGCGGGCCGCGCACCGGCACATGGTGCGTCTGCTGATCGTCCTCGCACCACAGCCGCCAGTGGTCAAAGCGCTGCCCAGGTGCGCCGCCGTTTTCCCGCACCACCAGGCAGTCGTGCTCGGCCAGTGCTTTCAGGTCATGGGGTGTGCCGCGCTGGGCGAGGTAGCCGGGCGCGGCGACCAGCACGCGCTGATTGGGTGCCAAGCGGCGCGACACCCAGTCGGCACTGCGCTCTTGCGGCGCGCTCCACAGCCAGATGGCACCGTCGAACCCCGCCTGCGCCAGATCGGGCAACTGCTCGGTGAGCTGAAGCTGAATATCGACTTGGGAATGGCGCGACTGGAAGTCGGCAAGGGCAGGGCCGAGCCAGCGACGGCCAAAGCCAAAGGTGGCTGCCAGCCGGATCGGGCCGGCCGGCTCGCGCTGGCGCTCGCGCAGTTCAGCCTCCAGCGCGTCGAAGGCCGCCAGCAGCCCATCTGCGCGGTCGCACAGGGTGTCGCCTTCGGCGGTCGGGCTCACGCGGCGCGTGGTGCGCTGGAACAGCCGCAGACCCAGGCGTGCTTCCAGCGCAGCCAGCCGTCGCGTCACCACCGATGGTGCGAGTTGCAGCGCGCGGGCTGCTTGGGTCAGGCTCTGGTGCTGGCGAATCGCCCGCACCAGTTCCAGGTCAGATCGGTCCAATTGTTTCCTTCAAAGCAACAATGAATTGATTAATTATTGCCTCCGATTCGGATAACCTCAATCCCATGCTCGCCGCCTTCAACGACTTCCCCGCCTGCACCGTGGTGCGCGACGGTGTCGCTCTGCACACGCGCTCGGGCGGCAGCGGACCGCCTTTGCTGCTGCTGCACGGCCACCCACAAAGCATGGCCATGTGGCACCGTGTGCTGCCGGGCTTGGCTGAGCACTTCCAGGTGGTCCTGATGGACCTGCGCGGCTACGGCGACTCGGGCCGGCCCGAGCCCGACGCCGAGCACCGCGCTCACAGCAAGCGCGAGATGGCGCTCGATGCGCTGGCCGTGATGGCGACTCACGGGCACACCCGGTTCGCCGTGCTGGCCCACGACCGGGGCGCGCGGGTGGCGCACCGCTTGGCGTTGGACCATCCCGAGGCCGTGAGCCGGCTGATGCTGCTCGATATCGCGCCCACACTGGGCATGTACGAGCACACCAGCCAGGCTTTTGCACGCGCCTACTGGCACTGGTTTTTCCTTGTTCAGCCGCCGCCCCTGCCCGAGGCGCTGATTGCGTCCGATCCGGTGCGCTACCTGCGCAGCGTCATCGGCAGCCGCCATGCGGGTTTGGCCGCATTTCATCCCGATGCGCTGGCCGAGTACGAGCGCTGTATCGCTTTACCGGGCAGTGCCGAATCGATCTGCGAGGACTACCGCGCCAGTGCAGGCATCGACCTGGATCACGACCGGGCCGACGTGGCTGCAGCGCGTCGCCTCACCCAGCCGCTGCGCGTGCTGTGGGGCGAGCACGGCGCGGTGGCGCGCTGTTTCGAGGTGCTTGCGCTCTGGCGCGAGCGAGCCGACGAAGCGTTCGGGCAGGCCTTGCCCTGCGGTCATTACATTGCCGAGGAAGCAGCGGGCGCGTTGCTTGCCGAAGCCCTTTCGTTTTTTTATCCACCGACCCACAGGAGCGCATCTTGAGCACAAAAACCCATCGCATCGCCGTCATCGCCGGTGACGGTATCGGCACCGAAGTCATGCCCGAGGGCTTGCGCGTGATGGAGGCTGCCGCCTCCAAGTTTGACATCGCACTGCAGTTTGATCACTTCGATTTTTCCAGCTGCGACTACTTCGAGCGCCATGGAAAGATGCTGCCTGACGACTGGAAGGCGCAGATCGGCGGCCATGATGCGATCTACTTCGGTGCGGTCGGCTGGCCTGACAAGGTGCCGGACCACATCTCGCTCTGGGGTTCGCTGTTGCTGTTTCGCCGCGAGTTCGACCAGTACGTCAACATCCGTCCGGCCAAACTCATGCCAGGCGTTACCGCGCCGGTGGTGCGGCGCGACGGCAGCCCGCGCCAGGCGGGCGAGATCGACATGGTGATCGTGCGCGAGAACACCGAGGGCGAGTACTCCAGCATCGGCGGGCGCATGTACGCAGGCACCGAGCGCGAGATCGTGGTGCAGGAGACGGTGATGTCGCGCATCGGGGTGGACCGCGTGCTGCGCCATGCCTTCGAGGTGGCGCGTTCGCGCCCCAAAAAGCATCTGACCAGCGCCACCAAGAGCAATGGCATTGCCATCACCATGCCTTACTGGGACGAGCGGGTGGCTGAGATGGCCAAGCAATACCCGGATGTGACGGTCGACAAGTTTCATATTGACATCCTCACCGCGCACTTCGTGCAGCGTCCCGACTTCTTTGACGTGGTGGTCGGCAGCAACCTGTTTGGTGACATCCTGAGCGACCTGGGCCCGGCCTGCACCGGCACCATCGGTATCGCGCCCAGCGCCAACCTCAACCCGACGCGCGTCCATCCGTCGTTGTTTGAGCCGGTACACGGCTCGGCACCCGACATCGCAGGCAAAGGCATTGCGAACCCGATTGGTCAGATCTGGTGCGGCGCGATGATGCTCGACCATCTGGGCCACCGCGATGCGCACGATGCGGTGATGAACGCCATCGAGGCTGTTTTGCAACCGGGCAGTGGCGGACCGCGCACCCCCGATCTGGGCGGCACGGCCAACACCACCGACGTGGGGCGGGCGATCGCTGCCGCCCTGGCTGTTTGAAGCCACCGCAGGACAGAAACGGGGTGGCTCACGAAAGCGTCTAAAATTTGGCCGCTTGCGATGCGCAATGGATGCTTGGGCAGACTGCTGTCTTGACATGGGTCAGACGCCGTGGGTCTAATCGGTCGATGCCTGCTGAGGTCTTCGAGACCCGACACAGCGAGCAAGTGCCCAGGGTTTGTGTCAGCGGCAACGCGACCGCAGACGCTCATCAAGCCCTCGCACGCATTTTTTATCCATTTCAAGAGGTGCCATTTGTGAACAAAACCGAACTCGTCGAGCACATTGCCGCGCACGCAGACATCTCCAAGGCTGCTGCCGCGCGTGCACTGGACTCGACCCTCACCGCCATCCGCACCACACTCAAGAAGGGCGGCACCGTTTCCCTCGTGGGTTTTGGTTCGTTTGCCGTGACCAAACGACCTGCGCGCATGGGCCGCAACCCGCGCACGGGCGCTGAGATTAAAATCAAGGCAGCCAAGGTTCCCAAGTTCCGCCCAGGCAAGGGATTGAAGGATGCTCTGAACTGAGGCGCTCCACGGATTTTCCGTGGGTGCTTAGCTCAGTCGGTAGAGCGGCGCCCTTACAAGGCGTAGGTCGGCGGTTCGAACCCGTCAGCACCCACCACCATCAAAAAGGCGAACCTGGGTTCGCCTTTTTTTGTTATCAGGGCCACCATTGGCCCCGACCGTTGTTTCAAGGTTTGCACGCATGTTTGAGTCCATTCGCACCCACAAGAAATACCTGATGGGTTTCTTGATGATTCTGATTGTTCCCGCCTTCGTGCTGTTCGGGGTGCAGGGCTTCACCGATGGCGCTGGCCGCGGCGCGACGGTCGCCAGTGTCAACGGCGAGGCCATCAAACAGCAAGATTGGGACCAGGCGCACCAGGCGGAGTCGCAGCGCTTGCGAGAGTCCATGCCCACGCTGGACCCCAAGCTGCTCGACAGCCCTGAAGCGCGTTACGCCACGCTGGAGCGCTTGGTTCGCGAGCGCGTGTTGGGCTTGGCAGCGCAGAAATTGCACCTGATCACCAGCGATCAGCGGCTGGCCCAGGAGTTACAGCAAAACGAGATGATCGCTTCGCTGCGCCGGCCTGACGGTTCGCTGGATGTCGAGGCCTATCGCCAACTCGTGGCGCGCCAGGGCATGACGCCTGCGATGTTCGAAGCGCGGGTGCGTGCCGACCTGTCGACGCGCCAGGTGTTGCAGGGCATCGCGGGCTCCAGCTTCGCCTCGCCAGCGCTGGCCCAGGTGTCGCTCAACGCGTTCTTCGAGCAGCGCGAGGTGCGCGTGGTCCAGTTTCCGGCCAGCGACTTTGTCGCGCGCGTGACCCTCAGC
>JBLIJY010000166.1:0-5766 GCA_047636095.1 Hydrogenophaga sp.
CTCATTCGCTGTGACTATGACCATTCACTCTTTTCATCGCTGTGCTGGTCTGATCATGGCGTCAGCGGCTGCTGTTGCTTCGCTGGCCTCGCTGCCCGCGCAGGCTGGCGACAAGTCGGTGCGCGGTGGTGTCGCAGCCCCAGTATCTGGGTTGGCGACCGCCCAGCCTGAGCCCGTGAGCCGGCTGATCGTTCGTTACCGCGACGGCATCAAGGGCCCCGCAGCGGGCGCCACAACGCCCAGTGCCGAGCGCGCCGAGGCCCAGGCGGTGGTCTCGCGCAGCGCCGCGCGCGCCGGCGCGCTGCCGCTGCAGTACCTGAAGTCGGTTTCGCCCAGTGTTCAGGTGGTGGCGCTCGATCGACCCGTGTCTGCCGCCGAAGCCCAGGCTCTGATGCAGCGCCTGCGGGCCGATCCGGCTGTGCTCGACGTCACGGTCGACCAGCGCGTGCGCCCGCATGCGGTGCCCAACGATCCGAGCTTCACCAACGGCGATCAGTGGCACCTGCGCTCGCCCGGTGAAGTGCCGGGTGGCATCAACGCCGTGGCCGCGTGGAGCCGCAGCACCGGCACCGGTGTGGTGATCGCGCTGCTCGATGGTGGCTACGCCGAGCACGCCGATTTGCTGCCCAACATCCTGCCTGGCTACGATTTTGTGAGTGGCGACGCCAACAGCAGCGCGCCAACTCGCGCGGGCCAGCCGTTCTGGACCGCCAACGACGGCAACGGGCGCGACGCCTTCGCGCTTGATCCGGGCGACTGGGTCACCCCAGCCGATGTGGCTGCTGGTTTTTGCGATGGTGCGGAAAACAGCACCTGGCATGGCACCCATGTGGCGGGCATTACCGGTGCCGTAGGCAACAACAACCGCAGCGGCCTGGGCGTGGCGTACGGCGCCAAGATCTTGCCGGTGCGCGTGCTCGGCCGCTGTGGCGGGGATGTGTCCGACATCCTGGCCGGTGCTCGCTGGGCGGCCGGGCTGCCCGTACCTGGCGTGCCGATCAACCCCAACCCCGCCAGAATCATCGGCCTGAGCTTGGGCTTTGCCGGCACCTGCAACGCCACGATCCAGTCCACGCTGGACGAGGTGCGCGCCACTGGCGCCAGCGTGATCGCCTCCAGCGGCAACGATGGCAACACCGCCATCTCGGTGCCCGCCAATTGCGCCGGCGTGCTGGCTGTGACCGCCCACACGCGTGAGGGCGATGTGGCAGAGTACGCGAACGTGGGCCGCAACGTGCGCATCAGCGCCCCCGGCGGCGGGTTCAACACCTGGCTGCCCGAGCGCGCAGGCAGCCCTCGCGGCATCGTGACCACCGGCAACAGCGGCCTCACCCGACCCGCCAGCGACATCACCTCTTCGCTGCAAGGCACCAGCATGGCGGTGCCCCAGGTGGCGGGGGTGCTGGCGCTGCTGGCTGCGGTTCGTCCAGACCTGTCCATGAATCGGCTGGAAGCCCTGATGACGGACAACGCCCGAGCCTTCCCGGCCGGGACGTACTGCGCCGTCAACCCAGACGATTTGGCCAGGGGATTTTGCGGCAGCGGTCTGCTCGATGCGAAGGCTTCCGTGGAGGCTGCCCTGGGTCTGAGCTCCAGCACAGGTGCGGGCGCTGAAAGTGGTGGCGGTGGCTGCACCGCTGCCCCCAACGGTCAGGCCGACGCCAGCCTGCTGCTGCTCGCCCTCTCGGCCCTGGGGCTCGCCTTGTGGCGGCGCCGCCGCTGAACCTGCCGTCAGCTCAGCGCGATGCGCGCCAGCGCCAGCCAGAACGGCCCTGGGTCTGGTCGGGTGGTCATCAGCCCAAGTTGAAACAGCGCGTCGTCAGGCGACAGCGGGCGCTCACGCAGCTCGCGGCCACGTCGGCGCGCCACGAACGCCGAAAGTGGCAGCTCTCGAGTGATCCAATGGCCTGGGGTGCTCAGATCGGCCTGCCACTGCACGCCGTCCCAGTCGTTTTGGCGGTGCAGGCAGAGCTTGAATGGTCCGCCGTCGCCGCGCCAGGTGAGCACCACGGCGCGCGCCAAACCGATTGCTATCGGCGCCGGCAGGCGCATGCGATACGAAGCGAAGCCGCCGCCGTTGTCCGTGCTGATCTGCCCGGAAAACAGCACATGGTCGGGTTCAATGCCGTCACCGGCCTGCAGCTGTGCGCCGCCCTGGGAGCGCCCGCCCATCACCTGGTCGTGCAGGCCGGTCCAGGTTGGGGCGGTGGGCGGTGGGCCGGCTGTCCACAGCATGCGCTCAGCGGAATTTTCGGGTTCGTTCAGTTCGTTCATCGTGTGGTGGTTTCACCTGCATCGGGTGCGAAGGCGGTTGTTGGACCGGCGCAAAGCCGCATCCTGCCCAAGGCTACTGCGCGGTGTTTAATCTCGTTACTCGCTATTTTCTGAAACAACCGCCTGGGAGACAAAGACCATGGAAGATCCCCGCTGCTGCGGCACCGGTACCTGCATCATCAACGCCGAGGGCCTGTGCTGGTGTGGCCAGCGCTGGGACGGCGAGCGCATGTCGTTCTGCGAGCCAGCCCCGGCGCACAGAGACGCATCAGATGCTGGCGAATCCCGTTCTGCCCCAGCGCAAAACAGCGCGCCAGCGCCAGACTGAACAACGCGGCCCTTGCGTCACGCCGGCCAGTGTGGGCCCGCGCTGCCGGGTTGCCACACCGCCGCTTTGACCATGCAGGCTGCCAACAGCGGGTTGCTCTGCCAGTGGGCCAGCCAGCGCTGGGTGGCTGGCCAAGGCGCGGCGGCCCAACGCGCCACGTCGATGGCGGCAAACTGGCGCACAAACGGGAACACCGAGGCGTCGGCCCAGTTCGGGGCGTTGCCGCCGAGGTAGGCCGAGCTGGCGAGGGCGGCCTCCAGTGGCGCGATCAGGCAACGCTCGGCGGTTGCGCGGGAAGCGTCTGCGCTTCGGTCTGCGTTCTGCTCGGTGTTCTGTCCTGCAAAGCGCTCGGGGTATTTGGTGCGGTCCAAAGCCTGTTTGAATTCGCCGTCGGTGAGCGCGACCAGATGTGCGTCGCGCGCCGCATCACCGCGCGTGAGCCAGCCACCGGGGTCGTGTTGACCGAGCGCCCAGCGCACGATGTCCAGACTTTGCGTCAGCACCTCACCGCCACCCAGGTCCAGCACCGGTACCGTGGCGGCGGGTGAGAGCGCCAGCAGCTCGGCCGGCTTGCGCTTGAGGTCCACCTCGCGCAGCTCCACCACCACACCCGCTTGCAACAGTGCCAGCCGCGCGCGGATAGCGTAGGGGCAGCGCCGAAACGAATACAGAATGGGCTGTTGTGCTGGCATCGAGGGTCTGATGCGTTCAGTCCATTTGCAACAGCGCGCGGTAGGCCTTGCGCGTGGTGGGTGACGCAGCGCCCAGCGCCTGCGCGTGGCTGGTCTGGTGGCGCGCCAACAGCCGGGCCGATGCCACGCCTCTGGAGCGGCAGTACATCTGGCAGCTGTGCTGTAACAGCAGCATGTCGGCCGAGAGCATGAAGGCTTGGTCGCGGCGCGCCAGACCTTGCGGGTTGTGCAGCACCTCGGCCACGCCGTGGGCGTGGATGCGCAGCAACTCGCGCAGATCGAAGCTGTTGGCGGGCAACCAGCGCGCGGCCAGCGCTGCCCATACCGGCCAGCGGCTGACACGGGTTTGCTCAGCGTCCATCCGCGCCGCGCCATCGGCCAGCCGCTGCAGCTGTTCGCCAAAGCGCCGCTCCGATTCGGCCAGCAAATCCCAGATCGGTTGGCTGCGCGCGGGGTCGTGCTCACCCAGCGCACGCAAATAACCGGTGTTGAGCTGCTCCATCAGCTTCTCCAGCCCAAGTGGCCGCAGCAGGGCTGCGAGCCGCTGGATGCGAAGCTGTTGCTGTTGGCGGTTGAGCAAGTGGAGGCTGACCAGCAGGGGCAGCACGACAACAATGAATTCCATGGCTTGATTGTCGCCGCTGGCGCGCGATCGATTGAGCGGGGCAGCGCTGGCCCAGGCGCCTGGTGTCAGGTGGATTCGCCGTGATGCTCCAAGAACTCGTCGCGCAATTTGAGCAGCAGCTTTTTGCCGGTGGAGTCCTTGACCGAATACGCCAACCCTTGGCTGAGCCACGACGGATGCGCCGCCTGCGGTGTGGATTCGATCAGGGCTTGGTCAATGAGGGCCATCGACCAGCGCGCGCAGCTGCGTTCGCAGATGGGACCCTCCCAGAGTTTGTACACCTGCTGGTGCCGCTGATCGACGGTGATTCGTTCAAACAAGGCGGCCACCTCATCTGCCTCGCCTTCCAGCAGCTGAAGGAACTCGCGTTGGTAGTAGATCAGCATCCCGGTGATCGTGGACTTCTCGTTCTGGCCGCGGCAATAGGTCAGCAACGCTTGGAGTTGCTGCACCGTCATGTCCTCGCTGGCGAGGCTGATGTAAACGATTTCGTGTAGGGCCATGGTGGGGGCTCGCAGTGGATATCCTGAATATATCCAAATGAGTCCCTGGGTGGTGCTTGCGAAGCCTCCAAGGTCCAGCGACCTGGCAAGCGGTGACCGAAAGCGCCAAATTTGGCACACAAAAAAGCCCCAACACCCAGGTGAGTGCCGGGGCAAATGAAGAAGCCAGAGGGGTGTGGAGAAGGCGAAGGCGCGAGCCCGATTCGGCGCGCTCCTGGGTCAGCCGTTTTGCTGAATGCCTGCCAACACCCAGCCGCCAGCGCCGTGGCGGGGCTTGGTCAGGTGCCAGATTTCGTTGACGTTGTCGCTCTGGGCTGCGTTGTTCTCGCGGGTTTCACCGGTGAAGTGCACGCTGACCAGATACCGGCTGCCGTCGTCTTCCACATCGATCACATGGGCCTCCAGGTGCTCCACATCGGTGTGTTGCTGGGTGGCGCCGCGCTCGGTCAGGTCCATCTTCAGTTCGGCAAACACCTCGGGTGTGGTGAAGGCGCGCAGATCGTCCAGGTTGCCGGCGTCGTTGGCCGCTTGCAGACGGATGAAGTTGACTTTGGCGCTGCGCACGAAGCCGGCCACATCGAAGTCGGCTGGGATGCGGCTGCTGGCCGTGGCTTGGCCGCCACCGATGGCGCTGCCGATCATCGAGCCACCCGCTGGCGTGGCCGGTATGCGAAAAGCGTTGATCGGGGGCTGATTCGACCGGTTCGAACCCGCCGAGGCACCCGCGTAAGCAGGCCCGCCACCCGGCTGGGCAGCGGCGCGCTTGCGCATGATGAAGCCCACAACCGCGATCACCGCCACCAGCAGCAGGCCGATCATCAGCATGTTGGCAAAGGCCTCGCCAAAACCGAGGTGGGAGGCCAGCGCTGCGAGGCCCAGACCCGCGGCCAAGCCGGCCACCGGACCCATCCAGCTGCGACCGGTGCCAGCGGCTGCGCCACCCGCTGCGCCAGCGGCCGCCGGTGCGGCTGCGGCTGCGGGGGCGTTGGGCGCATTGGCCGGCGGGGTTGCCTGGCGCTGTGTGCCGAAGGACTTGCCGCCGCCCAGGCGTTTGGCCTCTGCGTCAAGGTGCACGGTGCCCAGGCCGAGGGTCATGACCAGGGCGAGCAGGGAAAGCCAGTTTTTCATCAAAGTCTCCGAGAGGTAAGAGGGAGTTGCCTCACAGGGTAGTGGCTCTGATGCTCTTGAAAAATCAATGTAATCAAGAAATATATTCCGTATAAATCAGACAGTTCGAGGGCCTGCGGGACAGGTCGGGGAAGTCGCGCCCAGACTTGCGACCCCATATGCTGCAACACGCCAAACAGCCATGTCCGTTACCCGCTAGGCTGAAGCCATTTGCGA
>JBLIJY010000167.1:0-5721 GCA_047636095.1 Hydrogenophaga sp.
TGCACGAAGGCGATCGGCTGCGTGTGCGCCCCGGCGAAAAAGTCCCGGTCGATGGCGTGGTGGTTGAGGGCAGCAGCGCGCTCGACGAGTCGATGCTGACCGGCGAGCCGCTGCCGGTGACCAAGCGCCCGGGCGACAAACTGATCGGCGCCACCATGAACACCAGCGGTGCGCTGGTGATGGAATCCGAGCATGTGGGCTCGGCCACGGTGTTGTCGCAGATCGTGCAGATGGTCACGCAGGCGCAGCGCTCGCGCGCGCCCATGCAGCGCATGGCCGATGTGGTGGCGGGCTACTTTGTGGTCACGGTGGTGTCGGTGGCGCTGCTGACCTTCTTCGCCTGGGGCGTCTTCGGCCCCAACTCGGCCACCGAATCGAGCTGGGCCTTCGGGCTGATTAACGCGGTGTCGGTGTTGATCATTGCCTGTCCCTGCGCCCTGGGGCTGGCCACGCCGATGTCGATCATGGTCGCCACCGGCAAGGGGGCCTCAAATGGCGTGCTGTTCCGCGATGCTGCTGCGATCGAAAACCTGCGCAATGTCGACACCCTGATCGTCGACAAAACCGGCACGCTGACCGAAGGGCGGCCGACCTTTGAGCGGGTTGTCGCAACGAACGATTTCGAAGATGAAGAGGTGCTGCGCCTGGCGGCCAGCCTGGACCAAGGCAGTGAACACCCGCTGGCAGCGGCCATCGTCGCGGCGGCCAAGGCGCAGGGGCTGACGCTGTCAAAGCCCGAAGATTTCGATTCCGAATCGGGCATTGGCGTGAGCGGCAAGGTCGAAGGCAAGTCGCTGGCACTGGGCAACACGGCCTTGATGGCGCAGCTGGGCGTGGCGGTTGACACGCTGAAACGCAAGGCCGAGGCGCTGCGCGGGCAGGGCGCCAGCGTGATGCACCTGGCGGTCGACGGCAAACTGGCCGGGCTGCTGGCCGTGTCCGATCCCATCAAGGCCACGACAGCCGAGGCACTGAAGGCGTTGCGCGCTGCCGGTCTGCGTGTGGTGATGGCCACGGGCGACGGGGTGACGACGGCCCAGGCGGTCGGCAAGCGCCTGGGCATCGACGAGGTGCACGGTGAGGTGAAGCCAGCCGACAAGTTGAAACTGGTTGAGAAGTTGCAGGCCGAGGGTCGCGTCGTCGCGATGGCCGGCGACGGCATCAACGACGCGCCGGCGCTGGCCCGGGCCGATGTCGGCATCGCCATGGGCACTGGCACCGACGTGGCGATGAACAGCGCCCAGCTCACGCTGATCAAAGGCGATCTGCGCGGCATCGCCACCGCGCGCACGCTGTCGGTGGCCACGGTGGCCAACATGAAGCAGAACCTGGCCTTCGCTTTTGTCTACAACGCCATCGGCGTGCCTCTGGCCGCCGGTGCTCTGTATGCGTTGACCGGTTGGCTGCTGTCACCGATGTTTGCTGCGTTGGCGATGAGCCTGAGTTCGGTGTCGGTGATCACCAACGCCTTGCGCTTGCGCAACCAGGATCTGCGCGCGAAATGAACTGGCACGGCCTCTCGCTTGACGCCGCACCCACCTCACAGGCTCTTAAGGCGGAGCAGCGACCGATTGTTGGGCCTCGACAAAACCGGCATCGATACGCAAGGGAAAAGCGCACCGATGGTTTTGCTGCTCGAACTCCCTGGCAATCACGCGCCCGAGATCTCGCAGCGCGCCGTGAATGGCTTGGCTGGCCGTGCCGGCGTGGTGTTGGGCGACAACCGGTTCGCGCCCGACCATCTGAGCCTCCAGGGTGCAACAGACATTGGTGGGTACGGCCTTGGAGGTGCCATTGGTGTCGGTCAGGCAAGCCTCGACGCAGGCGATCCGATTGCCGAATGGCCCCAGCACCTCGATCACGACCGATTCCAGGTGATCGTGCATCGCCTCTCGACCGTCGATGTGGGGGTCCGTGTTCAGCAAAATTTGCATGGTGGGCTCCAATGGCGTGGGGTTGTGAAAAAGGGCGCGTGTCACTGCGTGTCCATGTGTGCGGCCAGACGCTCAGGGTCTGGGCGCGCACCCGTCATCAAAGCCGGCCGGTGAGCAGCAGCACGACAACGATGATCAGCACCAAGCCAAGGACGCCGCTGGGACCGTATCCCCAGCCGCGGCTGTGCGGCCAGGAGGGGAAGGCACCGATCAATATCAGGATCAGCACAATCAGGAGAATGGTTCCGAGGGTCATGGCCTTCCTTGCGGGTTGGGCGGCTGTTGCAGGGAGCGGTTCGTTTGCGTGGCATGCAGGGTGGCATGCAGGGTGGCATGCAGGGTGGCATTGCACCCAGTTCGTTCATCGATTTCAGTTCGAGGCAGAAGAAAAAAATAGTAACTCTATCGGTGGATTTGATCGGTGCGGCAACGTACATAGCGCATCTAATTTATTTATCTAATGACTCGCTGCCGCGTTTCATCGCGCCGTGCTCAGGATCAATTCGGTGCAGAGCCGCCGTTTTGTGCCGCAACAGACTGCCAGTCTGGGTCGCTCGCGGCGCACCGTTTTGCACGGTGAGTTCCCCGTGTTTGTAGGTGATCAGGCCATTTTTTAGACACTTGACGCATCGGCGCTGCGGGCTATCTTCGATTATCGGCGCGTTGTTCGATGTCCTGAAGGGCTGAGCCGGACGCCGCCTCTGGGGTCGGGTGCCGAGCAAAGCGTGTCTTTTCTCGGCGCGGGTCGCTCAATTTCAAGCGACGGGCAGCAGCGCAATGACGAAGCAACTCTGTGGCGCCAGCCCCTTCCAGCGCAGGCGCTCGCCCACTGGCAGCAGGCTGGCTTTGGGCAGGGCACAGGCTGCCAGCGCCTCCTGCGGCTTGGCGCGCACCAGCACGAAACGCATGGCACGGTCTTCGCGCCGAAGCGTGATCTCGGCCTGCGGCCAATTGGCCGGCAGACTGGGGGTGAACCAGAGCTCGTCGGCGTGCAGGTGCAAGCCCAGAATCGATTCGAGCGCCGCCCGGTGCATCCAGCCCGCCGCCCCGGTGTACCAGCTCCAGCCGCCGCGCCCGGTGTAGGGCGGCGCGCCGTACACGTCGGCCGCCATCACATAGGGCTCCACGCCATAAACCCCACCCCATTGCGGGTGCGCCGCGCGGTGGGCTGGGCTGAGGTAGGTGAAGTAGCGGTAGGGCGTGTTGCGCGCGAATATGTCGCCAGGCTCACGCTGCGCCAGCACCGCCGCCGCCATCAGCGCCCAGACGCCGGCGTGCGCGTACTGCCCACCGTTTTCGCGCACGCCAGGCGGGTAGGCCTGGATGTAGCCAGCGCTCGGCTGGGCATGCACCAGGGGCGGCGTGAGCAGGCGCACCAGGCCGTGCTCGATGTCCACCAGTTGTGCCTCCACCGCTTCCATCGCCAGGCGCTGGCGTTCGGGGGCTGCCTGCTCGCTCAAGACGCCCCAGGCCTGAGCGATCAAATCGATGCGGGCCTCGGGTTGGCCTGCCGATCCGAGTGGGCTGCCATCGTCAAAGAAGGCGCGTCTATACCAGGCGCCGTCCCAGGCTTCGGTTTCCAGGGCCTGGCGCCAGCCCGCGAGCGCTGCTGTCCAGCGCTGCACCCGTTCGATCTCGCCGCGCTCGCGCACCAACGGCAGCCAGGCAGTGACGATGTCGCACAGGAACCACCCCAGCCAGACCGACTCGCCGTGGCCCTCGCTGCCCACCCGGTTCATGCCGTCGTTCCAGTCGCCGCTGCCCATCAGCGGCAGGCCGTGCCCACCCACAGGCAAGCTGTGGTCGATGGCGCGTGCGCCGTGTTCAAACACGCCGGCCCGCAGCTCGCTGATGGCCGGCGTGTCGTAGCGGTCTTCGGCGCCTTCGGGCACGGGCGGGCCCTCCAGGAAGCCCACCGCTTCGTCGAGCAAGGCCTTGTCGCCGGTGGTTTGCAGGTAGTGGGTGGTGGCGTAGGGCAACCACAGCAGGTCGTCCGAAAAATGCGTGCGCACGCCGGCACCGCTCGGCTCGTGCCACCAGTGCTGTACGTCGCCGGCCTCAAACTGGCGCGAAGCGCACCGCACGATCTGCGCGCGAAGTGTGGCGGGCTGCGCCCACGCCAGCGCCATCGAGTCCTGCAACTGATCGCGGTAGCCGGTGGCGCCGCCGGCTTGGTAGAAGCCGGCCTTGGCCCACAGACGCGAGGACACGGCCTGGTACAGCAGCCAGCGGTTGACCATGGCGTCAAACAGCGGGTCGGGCGTTTTCACTTCGGTGGCGCCCAGCAGCGTGTTCCATTGCGCTTGGGCGGCTTGCTCGCGCTCGGCAGCGGGCACTTGGCGTGCCTGTCGCATGAGCGTTCGCGCCGCTTCGGCGTTGCCCGCGTAGCCGAGCAGAAACACCTGCTCCAGGCTGGCACCGGGGCGCAGGGTGAGCGCTCGCGAGAGCGCAGCGCACGGCTCCAGACCGTAGCCGCTGCGCTGGCCCAGGCGCTGCGCCAGCGCGAGCTGGCCGCTGGTATCGAAAAAGGCGCGGCGGTCGCAGGTCCAGTCCAGGCTGTCGGGGTCGCTGCCCGCGTCCTGCGCTTCACAGAAAAAGGCGGTACCTCCGCCAAAGCCAGCGGCGGCTTCGTTCTGGGTGCACATCAGGCCAAACAGTCCGCTGCCCAGCGGGCTCATGAAATCAGGCCGGCTCAACAACGTGGCCCTGTCGCTGCGCTTCTCGCCCATCATCCATTCCACCAGGCCAACAACGCGCAGATGGGCCTCGCCATCGCCGTGGTTCACCAGCCTGATCCGGACCTGCTTGACGGCATGCTCGGCATCGACGCACCAACTGACCGACACCGCCAACGCACCGCGCCGGTGGCTGATGGTGGTGAGGCCCTGGGTGTGCACCACCTGGTGGGTCAGCGCCTCGTGGCCCCAGGCCGATGGCGTGGCGCTCCAGACCTCGCGCGTGCGGCGGTCTTGCAGCAAAAACCACTCGGCTGGCAGGTCTGCCACCGGGTCGTTGGCCCAGGCGGTGAGCTGGTTCAGGCGGCTGTTGGTGGCCCAGGTGTTGCCAGCGCCGCTGTCTGACACGATGGTGCCGAAACCAGGGTTGGCCAAAATGTTGCACCACGGGCGCTGTGGCGCGCGCCCAGCGCCGACCTCGAAGGTGAAGGCGCTGCCGTCTTGAGCGAATGCGCCCGCAACCGGCGCCAGCGCGCTCTGGCGCAGGCGCAGCGGCACCGGATCTCGCGGATCAGACAGGCCGCTCCACAGACGCGGCACAGGCGCCTCAAGGCGCTCGCACCAAGCGCGCACCTGGTGCAGCAGTGCCTGGCCGTCGGCCTGCAGCTGCACCCGCGCCAGGCTGCTCAAGGTGCTGATCTGCTCGGGCAAGAGCTGGTCGGTGCGCAGCAGGTGCAGGCCGGTGACGGCTGGGCCGGGGTGCCCGGCCTGATCGGCAGCGTGCTGTTCGCCCAGCAGGGTGAGTTCGCGCTGCAGCGGCATTTCATACGAATGCATTTCTCGACTGAGCACGACCAGATCGCAGGGGACGCCAGCGCGCGTCCACTCGCGCAGCACCAGCGCAAGCACGCACAGCAGGCCCAGGCCTTGCGACGCCCCGGCGTGCACCAGCAGCAAGGGCCGGTCGCCTGAGATGCCCAGCGGCCACAGCGTGCGCCGGTCGCTGCGTGCCGAGGCAGCGCTGTCAGGCTGCGCTGGGGGGACGTTGGCCTTGGGTACGGTCAGCACCAGCGCGGTGGTGAGGGCGTGCAGCGCGGGCAAATAATCGACGC